>NZ_DGMH01000029.1:23539-24656 GCF_002388305.1 Sulfitobacter sp. UBA4523 | reverse complement strand
CGAGTGCCGCGGTAAGGGTCGCGGCGGATACGGTGATACGAAGGGAATTTTTCATGAGATGCAGGCTCCTTGGCGTAAAAAGTGACTGGTTTGCACAACTTGGGGATCAAGGTAGCGGGCCAAGCCGGGAAGCCAAGGGAAATTACTGTGAAAGCGGCAAGCGGCGGGGCGCGCACCGGTCCGTTCGCGCATTTTCGCATTTGTGCGTTGAAGCCGTGCCGCTTAATGACGTCGGCAACACCCATGAATAGGTCGAAGCAGATATGAAATTCCCCAACCTCGCACTGGCAGTCGTGCTGTCGATCCCCTTTGCTCTTCCCGCGTCGCTGTTCGCACAAGGCGCCACAAGCGAGCAGATTGTCGATATCGCAGGTGCCAGCTTTGCGCCGGTAATCGAGCAGTATCGAATCCCCGGATTGGTCGTGGGCATCACCTGGCAGGGGCAGCATAGCTTCTATGCGACGGGTGTGGCGGCGCGCAAAGGCAATGTCGCGGCGACGCCGGATACGATCTTTGAACTCGGGTCGATCAGCAAGATTTTCACCGCGACGTTGGCCGCATTGGCAGAAGGCCGCGGTATGCTTGATCTGGATGCGCCCGTGTCGGACAGCATACCCCAGCTTGAGGGGGCCGCTTTCGGCGCGATAAGGCTGGTTGATCTATCCACCCATGTCACCGGTGGCTTGCCGCTTCAGGTTCCCGGCGAGGTGGGCAATACGCCCGAGCTGATCCGCTGGCTAGAGAACTGGCAACCGCCGCAACCGGGGACACGCAGCTATTCCAACGTCAGCATCGGCTTGCTGGGGCATATCACGGCACGGACCATGCAGATGTCCTTTGCCCAAGCGGCTCAGGATGTGCTGTTTCCCGCGATGGGGCTTGGCAGCACCTATGTCGACGTGCCGGATGACGCGATGGATCGCTATGCCTTTGGCTATGACCGCAAGACGGATGCGCCCATTCGCGTTAATCCCGGCGTGTTGGCAGATGAAGCCTATGGGGTGAAATCGACCGCCCGCGATATGCTGCGCCTGCTGGATCTGGAGCTGGGCCGCGGCGGGGCAGATCCCGCGCTGACCGCAGCGCTTGAACGCACACGGCAGGGGCAGGCAGAGAC
>NZ_DGMH01000029.1:691-23353 GCF_002388305.1 Sulfitobacter sp. UBA4523 | reverse complement strand
ATGGAGGCGGGCAACGGTTATGACTTTATCCTGTCGCCCCAGCCCGCGACCCGCCTGACCCCACCGTTGCCGCCGCAGCGCGATGTGATCCTGAACAAGACCGGCGCGACCAACGGGTTCGGCGGGTATGTCGCGCTGCTACCGGGGCAAGACCTTGGAATCGTTGTGCTTGCCAACCGCAACTATCCGAACGAGGCGCGGGTCCGTGCGACCCATGCGCTGATCACCGATTTGCTGGCGACGCAGGACTAGCGGGCTTGGGCGGCGCGTTCAGAAGGGGGCGGGTTACGCCGTCCCCAGAAGATCTCGGGCGATGCGGTCAAAGATCCCGCTTCCGATGGGGATAAGGTCATCGGGGAAGTCATAGTCGGGGTTGTGCAGGGCCGCGTGATCCTCCCCCGGTCCGAGACACAGCATCGCGGCTTTGGCCCCCCAGCCGAATACGCCGAAATCCTCGGAGGCGCGCATGGGTACGTTTTCCTCGCCAAAGGGCACGCCGATCGCCTCCATCGCTTTGGTCGCTACGGCATAGGCGTCTGCGTCGTTGATCGAAGCGGCGAAATGGTCATGCACCTCGAAAGAGACGCCCAGACCGTATTCAGCGGCAATCGTTGATGCGAGATCGCGCGCGGCGGCCTCAAGGTTTTCCAGCCCCGCATCGCCGGCGGTGCGCAGGGTGGCAAACACCTCTGCCGCACCCGGCGCGATGCCGAAAGTCGGCTCTCCTATAGTGGCGTGGGTGACGGTGACCAGCCGGAAGTCGTCGTTGCGCGGGCCGCCGTCGCCGTGGCCCAGATCATCCAGCGCGGCGATAAGCCGTGCCACCGCGAGCGCGGGCGATACCCCGTCTTGCGGGTCGGCGGCATGAGCGGTTTTCCCGCTGAGCTTGACCTTGAGCCCCATCGACGCGCAGTTGATCAGCCCCACGCGGGTGGAGACAAAGCCGAACGGGCTGCCCGGTTCATTGTGGATCGCAAAGGCCCAATCCGGTTTGATCGCATCGAATGCGGGGTCGCTGACCACCGCTTTGGCCCCGCTGCCGTCCTCTTCCGCGGGTTGGAACATCAGCACCACGCGCCCCGTGGCGACCGGTTTGCGCGCGATCATGCGCCCCAAAGCCAGCAGCATCGTCATATGACCATCGTGGCCGCACACGTGGCTTTTGCCCGCAACCTCGGACAGCCACGCGATATCGCTGTTGCGTTCTTCTATCGGCAGGGCGTCAAGCTCGGCGCGGAACAGGACCGTCGGGCCAGCCGTGCCGCTGTCGAACACCGCCGCGACGCCGTGCCCCCCAAGACCTGTCAGGATGCGGGTGGGCGCCAGGGGCTTTAGCGCACTAACGATGGTCTTTGCGGTCTCTACCTCTTCGCCAGAGACTTCGGGATGGCGATGCAGCGCGCGGCGAAATTCGGTCAGTTCCACAAGATCACTATTGGTCAACATAAAACGCGACGCCTTCTGCTTGGGGGTTTTCTGGTATGTTAGGTCAAAGCCTTAGCAAACGCGACGGGTGCAGTGTAGGCGCGTTTGTGCGGGCGGTGCGGGAAACCGAGCGTAGGGTTCGGGGCTAGGCGGTAGCCCCGAACCTTTCGCGATACCGGATCGGAGGGACGCCCATCAACTTGCGGAAATCGCGGCGAAAACTCTCGGCCGAGCCGAAGCCGCAGACGTCTGATATATCGGCCAGCGGGATGGCGCTGTTTTCCAGCAGTTCAGCGGCGCGGGATACCCGTTCAAGCTTGAGCCAGTTGAGGGGGGTATCGCCTGTCTCTTCGCGGAACCGGCGGGCCAGCGTGCGCCCGCTGGTCGCGGCGGTTTGTGCCATACGCGCCATCGGCCAGTCCTCGTCAAGTGTGGCGCGGATCATATCCTGTAGCGCCGCAAGATCCGACCCCATCCGCGCCTTGGGCTCGGGGCGGGGCACGAACTGACGCTGCCCGCCATCGCGTTGTGCGGGAAGGACAAGCCGTCGGGCAACAGACGCAGCGACCTGCGCGCCGTGATCCTGCCGAATGATATGCAGCCCCAGATCCAGCCCCGCCGCCGATCCGGCGGAGGTGAAAACCCTGTCGTCTTCCACGAATAACACGTCAGGGTCCACGGATATGTCAGGGTAGCGCGCGGCCAGCTTATCGGTGTAGCGCCAATGGGTTGTGGCGCTTTTGCCTGTCAGCAGCCCCGCCGCGGCCAAGACAAAGACACCTGAACAGATCGACGCGATCCGCGCGCCTTGGGCATAGGCGTCTTGCAGGGCGGCGCATAGCGCGGGCGGGACAGGGGCATCGTCACCGGCACCGCGCCAGCCGGGCACGATGATCAGGCTGGCTTGCCGCAGCAGATCAAGATCGTCCTGCGCCTCGATCGTGATGCCGCCCGTGGCGCGGATCGGACCGGGTTCGGCCTTAACGGTCGCATAGCGGTACCAATCCGCGAATTCGGGTCGGGGCAGGGCGAAAAGCTCTACCGCGATGCCGAATTCGAAGGTGCACAGCCCGTCATAGGCAAGCGCACAGACCAAGGGGGCGTTTCGGGGCGCAACTTGGGACATTTTGGCAGAATCCGACCGAAGCTTGTCAATATAGCCAGTATCGCGGGTTTCGCAGAAATGGCAATCTTGGATCAGCAACACATACCGGAGGTTTGACATGACCCTGCACCCTGACCTGCTGAGCGCGATAGAGACCTATTTTGACGCAATACACGAGTGTGACACCGACAAGCTGAATGCCGTGTTCCACCCGGACTCGAGCCTGTTTGACGGTGACAATGGGGCGGTCTTTGTAGAGCCGATCGACAGTTTCAGCCGCGATGTCGGGGCCCGCGTCTCTCCTGCCAGCACCGGGCAACCGCGCGAGGCCGAGGTGTTGATGATCGACATGCTGTCGCCGCTAAGTGCAACGGTGAAAATCCGCATCCGCGCCCATGACAATGTCTTCGTCGATCACCTTGGTTTCGTGAAGGGCGCGCAGGGGTGGCAGATTGTATCGAAAATCTGGCATCTTGAGCGGCGCATTGACGCGTCCAATGCGGTCTGAGCGGCGAGGCAATTCGATCTTACGACAACACCAAACATTTGAAAGGGATAGGAAATGACCAAGTTGAATGCCGTAGGATGGTTCGATATCTATGTGGACGACCTTGATCGGGCGGTCGGCTTCTACGAAGCCATGCTCGACACCAAGCTGGAGCCGATGCCAGACCCGAGCGGTGAGATGCAGATGATGAGCTTCCCGACCGAGATGACAGCCTATGGCGCGGGGGGCGCGCTGACCAAAGCGCCTTATGCGGGGCCAGGGGTCGGGGGCACGATTGTCTATTTCATGGTCGAGGATTGCGCCACCCAAGAGAAACGCGCGACCAGCGCGGGCGGCAGCGTCGCGCAGCCGAAAACATCCATCGGTGAGTTTGGCTGGATCCTCGTGTGTCAGGATACCGAGGGCAATATGGTCGGCTTCCACTCCATGCAGTAGCGGCACAAGTTTCGCTTAAGTGCGCGCTGGCGAGGGGTCACCCCCGACGTCAGTGGCGCGTCAGCCCGCTTCTTTCCACGTCTGGGGCGTCAGGTAGACGACGCTGTCATCGACGCTGACCATCACGTCACCGTCCTGAACATGCACGCCAAGCTTCATCGCGCGGTTGGCCAGCTTTGCCAGCGCCGCGGTGTCATGCTCTGCCAGATTGACGACCTCGAGCTTGTCGAAACGGGCGGTGCCGCTGCGAACCTTGTCCCACCAGACCTCTGCCGTTTTGCCGCCATAAGAATAGATCATGACCCGCGCGGATTTGTTGCAGGACTGCCGGATGATCTTTTCACTTGGCACGCCGAGGGCCACCCAAACGTCGATCTCGTCGCTCAGGCTTTTTTGCCAGATATCGGGTTCATCATCGGTCGACAGGCCCTTTGTCATCTCAAGATGCTCATGCGCGTTCAGGGCAAAGGCCAGCAGGCGCACCATCAGACGTTCATCGGTTTCCGAAGGGTGTTTGGCCACGGTCAGCTTGTGGGTCTCGTAGTAGTGGCGATCCATGTCCGAGACCGAAAGCTCGACTTTGTAGATCAGAGAATTTTGCGCCATGACGTTGCCGGACCCTTGATGACCGGACTGTCCTATACAGTCTGGTGATGGGGGGCAGTACCTGCCGGTGACTGGATAAACAAGGCGAGACTGCGCTGTGGAAAATCATGCGTGTGTGAGGGGTGGCGAAATATTCTTTCGCCATGCGTGCTTTTCGTGTAGGATCGATAAACGCGTATCGCGCATGGACCTCTGACAATCCCGTGATCATCTTGGTCCAGACCTGTCAAAGGGTGCCATGAAACCTATGTTGACCAGTTCGAAACCACGCTGTTATACGCGCGCTCCGCCCTAGGCAAAAATTACCCAAGGACAACGACTTAATGATTGAATTCGAATTGAACGGACGGCAGGTCTCTGTCGACGCTGAGCCGGATACGCCCCTGTTGTGGGCGATCCGTGACGAGATCGGACTGACCGGCACCAAGTTCGGCTGTGGAATCGGCGCCTGTGGCGCATGTACCGTGCATATCGACGGGACGGCCACACGGTCCTGCATCACCTATCTTTCGGATGTCGAAGGTATGAAGGTCACCACCATCGAAGGGCTGGACGAAAACGGCAACCACCCTGTGCAAGAAGCGTGGCGGAACCTGCGCGTGCCCCAGTGTGGATATTGCCAGTCGGGTCAGATCATGCAGGCAGCGTCGCTGCTGAAAGACACGCCCAACCCCAGCGATGACGACATCGACGCGGTGATGACCGGCAACCTGTGCCGCTGCATGACCTATACCCGAATCCGTCAAGCCGTGCGCGACGCCGCCACCGCTATGGGAGGCTCCGACAATGGCTAATTTGATTTCCCGCCTCACAGGCGCAGAGACGCAACCCCAGATGACCCGTCGTGGGTTCCTTGTCTCCATGACGGCCGTTGGCGTTGCATTCGGCTTCCCGCAGGCATCGCACGCGGCGATGAACCCTGCGGTGCCGGATGGCACGCCGGTCACGCCCAATGGCGACACGTTCGAGCCGTCGATGTGGTACTGGATCGACGCCGAGGGTCAGGTCAACGTCAACATCATCCGCGCCGAAATGGGCCAGCACGTCGGCACCGCCATCGCGCGTATTCTGGCGGATGAGCTGGAAGTGGCTTGGGAAGATGTGCACATCACCCATGTGGATTCAGCCGAGAAATGGGGCCTGATGGTCACCGGCGGCAGCTGGTCGATCTGGCAAAGCTGGCCTGTCTACCGTCAAGCAGGGGCCGCTGGCCGGACCGCCTTGATCGAAGCCGCAGCGGCAAAGTGGGGTGTTGATGCCTCGGGTCTGACCGCACGCGACGGTGCGGTGACCGATGGCACGCAAACCATCAGCTATGGTGATCTGGTGGCCGATGGTCTTGACCGCAGCTTCACCGAAGAAGAGCTGGCAGCGCTGCCGCTGAAACCCCACGCTGACCTGCGCCTTGTGGGTCAGGACGTGCATCCGCTTGATCTGGATACGAAAACCACGGGTCAGGCGATCTATGGTCTGGATGCCAAGGTCGACGGGATGGTGTACGGCGTGCCGATGCTGCCGCCGACGCGCTATGGCTCCAAGGTGAATGCCGTGGACGATAGCGGTGCCAAGGACATCAAGGGTTACCTTGAAACCGTGGTGATCGACGACCCGTCGGGCACTGTGCCGGGCTGGGTTGTGGTGCTGGGCAAAACGCTGCACGCCGCGCGCACGGCGACCTACGAGATCAGCGTCGACTGGACCTCGGGCGAGACGGCGAATGTCTCGGAAGAGGATATCCAGGCGCGCTCGCGCGAGCTGATCCAGGGCGAGGAAGGGTCGATCCTGCACACAGAGCAGCCCGACACGACCGCTGCCTTTGATGCCGCCGCCGACATGCTCGAAGCCGAATACACCACGCAATCCGTGCTGCACTTCCAGATGGAGCCGGTGAACGCCACGGTTTTCCAGAACGCCGATGGTGTTTGGGAAACCCACGCGGGCAACCAGTGGCAATCGCTGATCCTACCCACGCTGGCCGCCGCTTTGGAAGTACCCGCCGATAAGATCGTGATGCGCAGCTATATGCTGGGTGGGGGCTTTGGCCGTCGCCTGAACGGTGACTATATCGTGCCTGCCGCACTCGCCTCGAAAGCGGTTGGCAAGCCGGTCAAGCTGGTGTTCTCGCGCGAAGAAGACGCGCAATTCGACAGCATCCGGTCGCCGTCCGTGCAAAAACTGCGCATGGCGTTCGATGATGCCAAATCGGTCACGGGTATGGAACACCACGCCGCAGCCGGTTGGCCGACGCAGGTGATGGCACCGGGTTTCATGCCCAAAGGTGTCAACGAAGAACCCTATGACCCCTTTGCCATTGACGGCGCCGATCACTGGTACACGGTGGGGGCGCATCAGGTGCGGGCGATCTCGAACGATCTGGCGAATGCGACCTTCCGTCCCGGCTGGCTGCGGTCTGTCGGACCGGGCTGGACCAACTTTGCCGTGGAAAGCTTCATGGATGAAGCGGCGCATAAAGTCGGTGCCGATCCGCTGCAGTTCCGTCTGGATCACCTGAAGGCCGAAGGCATCAACGCGGGCTCTGCGCCCAATGCGGTTGGTGGGGCATCGCGTCAGGCCGCTGTGTTGCAACGCGTGGCAGAGATGTCGGGCTATGGCAGTGCAGAGCTGCCCGAGGGCACCGCAATCGGTATTGCCACCACCTATGGCCAGTCGCGCAGCATGCCGACCTGGACAGCGGCGGCGGTCAAGCTGGCGGTTGATCCTGAAACGGGCGCGGTCGATGTCCAGAAGATGTGGCTGGCGTTTGACTGCGGCACCGTGGTGGACCCCGACGGCGCGCGCGCACAATGCGAAGGTGCGGCGCTTTGGGGGCTGTCTTTGGCGCTGCATGAAGGTACCCGGATCGAGAACGGCAACGTTATCGACCTGAACCTCGGGGCCTATACGCCACTGCGTCTGGCCGATGTGCCCGAGCTTGAAATCGACTTTGTCGAAAGCACCGAAGTACCCGTTGGTCTGGGCGAGCCCGGCACCACCGTGATCGCACCCGCGATTGCCAACGCGATCTTCAACGCGACCGGCGCGCGCGTGCGTCATCTGCCGATCACCGGCGATGCTGTGCTTGCCGCGATGAAGTCCTAAAAACTGATCGGGCGGGCGCAGTCATCGCGCCCGCCTGTTCCGGTAACCCAAGTGCCTGCGGCTGATTCACATCCGGTTGGCACCGTTGCCCATATTTCCCGAAATTTGTTCCTTTTCCCACCGCGCCGCGCCGCTGCGCATCGCGCCGTTCTGCGCACCGTGTTGCGTGGGATTGGCACCCCATCAGCTAAAACGCAAAGGATGTGCCACGCAGGCCCCCAGAACGCGAAAAGCGCCCCCGAAGGAGCGCTTTTTCGTTTACCGCCAACCACCTAAGGGGAAGTTGGCTCCGACGGTAGGGATCGAACCTACGACCAATTGATTAACAGTCAACTGCTCTACCGCTGAGCTACGTCGGAACGGTCTGCACCGTATAGCTATGGTAATTTCCGGCGTCCAGAGGGTTTTGCCACTTTTTTCCAGATTTTTTCAAAAGATTTTCATACCCGGCGAAAGGTGGCTGTCGCAGAGAGGGATTCAACGGGGGCGACGCGGTTTTTACCTGTAAGGTCAATCAGATGCGCAAGGACGTTGCGGGTCGCGGCACCCAGTAGCGCAGGCGGGGTTTCGGTGTAGATCGCGGCAGCAAGTTGGGCGGCTGTGGCGGGGGCTTGGCCGAGGGCGCGCAGGATATCAGCCTCGCGCGAGAGGCGGTGCGACACCAGCCAATCGAGCCTTGCCGCAGGGTCGGTCACCGCCGCGCCATGACCCGGATAGAACACCCGCCAGTCGTTTTTTTGCAGTTCGGCACAAGATGCCATGAAATCGGTCAGATCCCCATCCGGCGGCGACACCAGCGAGCTGGCCCAGCCCATGACGTGATCCGCGGTGAAACAGGCGTCATTCCAGCCAAGGCTGATGTGGTTACCAATATGGCCGGGGGTGTGAATCACGCTCAGCGTCCAGTCGTCGCCGGCGATGGTCTCTCCGTGACTTAGGGGGCGATCGGGGATGAACTCTGCATCAATGCCTTCGCCGCCGCCAATATCGGACACGGCGGCCAGTTGTTGCATCACCGCAGAGCGGCCAGAAAACGCGTCGCCAAAGGCCAGTATCGGCGCGCCGCAGGCACGGGCAAGATCGCGCGCGAGGGGCGAGTGGTCCAGATGCGTATGGGTTACGATGATGTGGCTGATGTGCTGTTCGGGTCCGATGGCATCGCGTATCGCTTGCAGGTGCCGCGGCGATGCGGGGCCGGGGTCGATCACGGCGATGCCGCGCGTGCCCAGCAGATAGGTGTTCGTGCCACGGTAGGTCATGGGCGAGGGGTTGTCGGCCACGATGCGGCGCAGGCCCGGTTCCAAGATCTCGGCAATACCGATGGCGGGGTCGAAGTCGTCAGGGGGCAGCATGGTTTGGCCTTTCGCTGGGGCAGGGGGCTGGCTAAGGTCTATCCCATGTTCTTCGTCTGGCTCAAACGATATATGCCCCGCGGCATCTATGGGCGCGCTGCCCTGATCCTGCTTTTGCCGGTGGTGATCTTGCAGCTCGTGATGACCGTGATCTTTGCACAGCGGAACTATGAGGGGGTCACCAACCAGATGACCGACACGGTCCTGCGCGAGGTCGAACTGGTCATGCAGGTGGTCGATGATGCCCCCTCCGCCGCTGCCGTGCCGGCCACTGTGCAAGATCGGCTGGCCGCGCTGGACATGGGGGTGACGCCTGTATCCGCCAGCGAGGTGCCGACGCGCAACCGGATGTCGTGGTATGATTATTCCGGTCGGGTGATGGTGGCGCGGTTCGATGAGTATCTGCCATCCTTCCTGAGCCTTGATCTGACGCGGCCCACGGGGGTGCATCTTTATGTGCAGTCGCGCTTTGGCCCGCTTGATCTCCAGTTCGAGAGGCGGAGGATCTCGGCGCAGAACCCGCATCAGCTGTTTGTGTATACCTTCAGCTTCGGCTTTTTCATGACGTTGATCTCCTTCGTTTACCTGCGCAACCAGCTGCGTCCGATCAAGCGGCTTGCCCGCGCGGCCGAAGCCTTTGGCCGCGGGCGTCACGTGCCATATACCCCCACAGGCGCTGTCGAGGTGCGTGCGGCGGGGGCGGCCTTTGTCGATATGCGCGCACGGATCGAACGGCAGATTGAACAGCGCACCTTGATGTTGTCGGGGGTCAGCCATGACCTGCGCACGCCCTTGACGCGGATGCGGCTTGGCCTGTCGATGATCGACGAAGACGATGCGGAGCCGCTGTTGCAGGACGTCGATGATATGCAGGGCATGCTGGATGCCTTCCTTGATTTCGCCAAAGGCACCGCTGAGGGCGAGGCCGAACCCCTGGACCCGCACGCCCTGATGCAAACCGCCGTAGAGGATGCGCAACGCGCTGGTCGCAACGTGACCTTGCTCCCACCCGAAGGCGATGGCACCGGCACCGTCCGCCTGCGCCGCATGGCGATTTTGCGCGCGGTGGATAACCTGATTTCGAACGGGGTGCGCTATGGGGCGCGGGCCGAGGTATCTGTGCTGCTGACGGATAAAACCCTGCGGATCAGGGTCGAGGACGACGGCCCCGGCATCCCCGAGGATCGCCGCATCGAGGCCGTGCGCCCGTTCTCGCGGCTTGACCCCGCGCGCAATCAGAACAGTGGCAGCGGCGGCGTGGGCCTTGGCCTTGCTATCGCAACCGACATCGCCCGCGCGCATGGCGGCGTGCTGCGATTAGGCAGTTCGGACACTCTGGGCGGTCTGCGCGCGGATATCGTCATTGCACGATAATGCGCCAAGGCACCGGTGGCGTCAGCGTGCGGTGGCATAGTCTTGCAACTGCTCGATGCGCGATCGCGTCAGGTCAATCCGGCAGCCAAGCGTCACATTGATCGCGGCCGTTCCCCCCAAAGACAAGCGTTCGGGAAACGCGCAGTGATATTTGCGGTAGTCTTCAAATGCGATCTGAGAGTTTTGCAGCAACGCGCTCGCCGAGGCATCGGCCTTTCGCGAAAACGCCTGATCAAACGCAGCCAGCGCCGCTTGGGCATCGAGATAGGCGCGCACCATGTCACGCTCCACCTGATCGCCCATTGCAAACAAACATTGATGCACGGCGTCCGGATCTGTCTGCGGCGCGGTGCAGTCTGACAAAGGTTCTGATGCAGGGGGTAGTTTTTCAGCGGTGGCCGTTGCCGGGATCAACAGCAGCGAAAAGAACATGTATTTCAACATCTGGCGTATCCTTTCGGGCGACATGGCAAAGCTACGAAAGAGATACTGCCGCAAAGCACGGCGGAATGCTACCGGTCGGGTCAAGGGCGATGATCGACAAACGGCCCTTAGCGGCGAGACATGCCGCGATCCCCAAAAAGGATTGATGTGAATTTGAGGGAATGTTGGAGCGGGTAACGAGAATCGAACTCGTAACTAAAGCTTGGGAAGCTGCCGTGATACCTTTTCACCATACCCGCGCGCCGTGAGGTGACTTAATCCGATGTGGCGGGTGCGTCAAGCGGGGTTTTTGCCTGTCGCGCCCTTTGCCGATGGTTGCGGGCAGACCTTAGCGGCGGCGGCGGCGGCGGGTGCCGCCGGAGCTGTCGCCGCCGGTGTTGAAGGTCTCGGTCGGGAGGGTGACGATGCTGTTGAGGATCGGGAAGGGCTCTACCGCGTTGGGGATGGCAGAGGCGTTGACGAAATGCTCTTGAAAGCGGGGTTCGATGGCGGTCTCGATCTTGTGGATGTTGCGGACGGTCTCTTCGATCTCGGCGCGGCTGGAGGTGTTGAGCAGGGCAATGCGCGCGCCGGTGCCTGCGGCGTTCCCGGCGGATGTCACCTTGTCGAGGGGGGCGTCGGGGATCATGCCTAGGATCATCGCGTGTTTGGGGCTGATATGGGCGCCAAAGGCACCGGCCAGCACAACGCGGTCCACGTGATCGACGCCGAATTTATCCATCAGCAACCGCGCGCCGGAATAAAGTGCTGCCTTGGCCATCTGGATTTCGCGGATGTCGCGGTTGGTCACGGTGATGCGCGGGCCACCATCGGCGGTGCCATCATAAACCAGATAGGAATTGGTGCGCCCGTCGGCAAAGACATTGGCCGATCCGGTTTGTTCAGCCGTGCCGATCAGGCCGGGGGCGTCGACGATCCCGTGGATGCGCATTTCAGCGACCATTTCGATGATGCCCGAGCCGCAGATGCCGGTCACACCGCTGGCACCGATCTGAGATAGGAAAGCGGGGTCGTCGGACCACAGGTCGCTGCCGATCACCTTGAACCGGGCGATCTTGGTGACGGGGTCAATCTCTACCCGTTCGATCGCGCCGGGGGCGGCGCGCTGGCCGCTGCTGATCTGCGCCCCCTCGAAGGCGGGACCGGTGGGGGACGAACAGGCGAGCACTTTATCGCGGTTGCCCAGCAGGATTTCGGCGTTGGTGCCCACATCGACTACCAGCACGAGATCGTCGGATTTATCGGGGGCTTCCGACAGGGCAACGGCGGCGGCATCCGCGCCCACATGGCCCGCAATGCAGGGCAGCAGATAGACGCGGGCAGAGGGGTGGATGTTCAGGTCCAGGTCCATGGCGCGCAGACGCAGCGCGTTTGACGTGGCCAGCGCAAAGGGCGCTTGCCCCAGCTCGAACGGGTCGATGCCCAGAAACAGGTGGTGCATGACCGGATTGCAGACAAACACCGCATCCACGATCATGCCCTTGTCGATGCCGCCCTCGGTGCTGATTTCATCGAACAATGTGTTCATACCGGCACGGACCGCGCGGGTCATCTCTGCCGCGCCGCCTTCGTTCATCATCGAATAGCTGACGCGGCTCATCAGGTCTTCGCCAAAGCGGATCTGCGGGTTCATCACGCCCGATGAGGCCACGACCTCTCCGGTTTGCAGGTCGCACAGATGCGCGGCGATGGTGGTAGAGCCCAGATCGACCGCGAGCCCGTACAGCGACCCTTCGTAGAAGCCGGGCCAAAGATGCATGATGCGGGCCGGGTTCTCATCATCGCCCAAATGCACGGCCACGGTGACTTTCCATGCGCCCTTGCGCAGCGCAGGTTGCAGCGTTTGCAGGATTTGCAGATCGGCGGTGACATTTTCAAGCTGCCACTGATCGCGCAGGGCGTCGCAGAGCCGTTCCAGATCGCCCGAGGGGTCGTGCATGTCGGGTTCCTGCACCTCGACGTAAAAGAGCTTGGTCGACGGGTTGAGCACGATATCGCGCGCCTCGGCCCGTTTGCGGACCACCTGTTTGTGCACCTGGCTTTCGGCGGGCACATCGATCACCACGTCGCCCATGATCTGCGCCTGACAGCCCAGACGGCGGCCATCAATCAGACCGCGCTTGTCCTTGTAGCGTTGTTCGACGCTGTTCCATTCGGACAGCGCATCCGGCGCCACGGTGACCCCGTGCTTCGAGAACTGCCCATATCCGGGCGAGATCTGACATTTCGAACAGATGCCACGCCCGCCGCAGACGGAATCCAGATCGACGCCCAACTGCCGCGCCGCCGTGAGCACCGGCGTGCCCTTGGCAAAGTGACCGCGTTTGCCCGAAGGCGTGAATACCACAAGGGGATCGTTGCTCATCTATCTTTATCCTCAACACTTTGGCGCACCATAGCGTAGCAGGCGGCAGGTGAAAGCCGCGATGCGGCATAATTCCTGCCATCTGCGCCTGTCTGTGCCCCTGTACCCCCATGACAGCGGCTGCGCGGATCACGTATGCGCGTCAAGCAATGCAGTTAGCGTGCAAATGGGTCTTTCCAATCAAGGCCATCCATGAAATATGAAACCGCCAAATGAACCCATGCAAGCCGAGGTGCAAAATGGAGATTCGTGAGGCTCTGACCTTTGATGATGTACTACTGGTGCCTGCGGCATCAAACGTGTTGCCGTCTACGGCTGACACGCGGACCCGCGTTACCAAATCGATCGCCCTGAACATTCCGCTGCTCAGCTCTGCGATGGATACGGTCACCGAAAGCCGCATGGCGATTGCCATGGCGCAGGCGGGGGGCATGGGGGTCATTCACCGCAACCTCACGATCGACGAACAGTCCAAGGAAGTGCGCCGCGTCAAACGGTTTGAATCCGGCATCGTCTACAACCCGATCACCCTGCGCCCTGACCAGACGCTGGCCGATGCCAAGGCGCTACAGGAACGCTACCGTGTCACGGGCTTCCCGGTTGTTGATGAAGCAGGCCGCGTTGTGGGCATTGTGACAAACCGCGATATGCGCTTTGCCTCTGATGATGCCACGCCGGTGCGCCTGATGATGTCCTCCGACAATCTGGCGTTGCTGCAAGAGCCCGCCGACCGCGACGAGGCGATCAGCCTGATGAAGGCGCGCCGGATCGAGAAGCTGTTGGTCACCGACGCCAAGGGCAAGCTGACGGGTCTGCTGACGTTGAAAGACACCGAACAGGCTGTGCTGAACCCCACCGCGTGCAAAGACAACCTTGGTCGGCTGCGGGTTGCTGCGGCAACGACTGTCGGCGACGCGGGCTATGAGCGTTCGCAGGCCCTGGTTGAAGCCGGTGTCGACATGATCGTAATCGATACTGCGCATGGCCATTCCGCCGGCGTGGCAGAGGCGGTGCGCCGTGCCCGCGACCTGTCGAGCGACGTGCAGATCGTTGCGGGCAACGTCGCGACAGGGGACGCGACCCGTGCGTTGATCGATGCGGGGGCGGATGCTGTTAAGGTTGGCATCGGGCCCGGGTCGATCTGCACCACCCGCATGGTGGCTGGCGTCGGGGTACCGCAGCTGACGGCGATCATGGATTGCGCCAAAGCCGCGGGCGATGTGCCTATCATCGCTGACGGCGGGATCAAGTTCTCGGGCGATTTCGCCAAGGCGATTGCGGCAGGCGCGTCCTGCGCGATGGTCGGCAGCATGATTGCGGGCACCGATGAATCCCCCGGCGAGGTGATCCTGTACCAGGGCCGTAGCTTCAAAAGCTACCGTGGCATGGGCAGCCTTGGCGCCATGGCGCGCGGCTCTGCCGACCGGTATTTCCAGAAAGACGCCGCATCGGACAAGCTGGTGCCAGAGGGGATCGAAGGTCAGGTGCCGTATAAAGGCTCTGCCAATGCCGTTGTGCACCAATTGGTCGGCGGGCTTCGTGCGGCCATGGGCTATACCGGCTGCGCCACGGTCGAAGAGATGCGCAAGAACTGCACTTTCGTCAAGATCACCAACGCGGGTCTGTCTGAAAGCCACGTGCATGATGTGCAGATCACCCGCGAAAGCCCGAACTACCGCATCGGGTAACTCCCTTAAATCAAAGGCGTAATCTACGTGACCCAAGCATGACCCCCGGCGCGCGCATCTCTGCCGCCATCGAGATTTTGAACACAATGGCGGACGGTGTCCCGGCGGAGCAAGCCTTGACCCGTTGGGCCCGTGGCAGCCGCTATGCAGGGTCCAAGGACCGTGCTGCGGTGCGCGATCATGTGTTCGATGTCTTGCGGCAGCGGCGGCTGGCCGCGCACCTTGGGGGTGGTGACACGGGGCGGGCGCTGATGATTGGCGTCTTGCGGGCGCAGGGCATCGAGCTTGCGCCGCTGTTCAACGGGCAAGGTCACGCGCCGCTGCCGTTGTCGGACGCGGAGGCCACGGCCCCCAACGCGCCAAGTGATATGGCGACCCTGTGGAACCTGCCGGACTGGATCATACCGCTGTTTCAGGCGTCACTCGGTGCAGACGCCGAAGCTGTCGCGCAGGCCCTGCAATCGCGGGCTCCGATCTCGGTCCGGGTGAATACAGCGCAGGCAACAGTCGCGGATGTGGCAGAGGCGTTGGCCGAAGCCGGTATCGAAACACGCAGGAATGACCTTTGCGCGACCGCCCTGACGGTGACTGAGGGGGAGCGAAAACTTCGCAACTCTGACAGTTACTTACACGGTGATGTTGAACTTCAGGATGCGGCCAGCCAAGCGGTTGTGGCAGCGCTTCCCGAAGCTGAGCGGATGCTTGATTATTGCGCAGGTGGCGGCGGCAAGGCGCTGGCAATGGCCGCGCGGCGCGATGCGACTGTCTTTGCCCACGACATCGATCCGCGCCGGATGGTGGACCTGCCCGCGCGCGCAGACCGCGCTGGTGTAACCGTCAGACAGGTGACAACCGATGAACTGGACGGGGCAGGCCCCTTTGACGTCGTTCTATGCGATGCCCCCTGTTCGGGGAGCGGGTCGTGGCGCCGGTCGCCCGAAGGCAAGTGGACGTTTACAGCCGGTCGTCTGGAAGAATTGACACAAATTCAGGATAAAATCCTGGATCACGCTGCCATGCTGACCACCAAAAACGGGATGCTGGCCTATGCGACATGCTCGGTTCTGCAATCTGAAAACGAAGATCGGGCCGCGGCGTTTCTGGCGCGGAACCCGGACTGGACGCAGGTATTTACCAAGCGTTTCCATGTAGATGCGCAGGGTGACGGATTTTTCACGGCACATTTTAAACGTCGTTGAAGGATCTTTGAAACAACTTGAAGATGTTATTTCCTTTGACCTGATACGAAATTAACAGCACATTAACCCTCCTAAGTCTAAATGAACTCGGTTTCATGATTTAGGGGGAAAGTGTTGGCTCAAGAAAGTGCGGCTCGTCAGATCGTCTTTGGTAAGCGTTGGCTGGTGCTATCAGCCTTTGTTATCTTCGCCGCCATCCTTGGTTCAATCGCTCCAGCGCGCTCTCTGGCCATCGTTCTACAGGCTGCCAGCGCCACTGTCGGCCTTGCTGTCTTGGTTAACTTTGTGGTCGCGCTGCGCCGCCAGCGCGTGCAACGCGCGCAGCGTGCGGCGGCAAAAACCACGATGGCTGATGATCCGAACCCATGTGTACTTACCACCAAGGAAGGCGATATCGTTGCGCAGAACAACGTCGCGTTAACCACCTTTCTGCGTCCGGCACAGCCCACCATCGCCGACCTGCTCGCGCCGCTTTTCGCGGACCCGGAGGCGCTGTCGTCTCGGCTCGCGGCCAAGGCCACGGAAGGGGGCGCTGCGAAAGAAGACATCAACACCCGTGACGGCACCATGCGCCTGTCCGCGCACCGCGTGGGGGAAGATCTATTTTGGCGGCTCGAAACCTTGTGGGACGCGTCCGAAAACAGCGCTGGCGCGAGCGACCACGGGTTGCCAATGGTCATGGCCAGCAACTCCAATGTCATTTTGTTTATGAACGCCGCGGCCCGCAGCCTAGTCGGCAGACGCGTGACAGCGTTGAACCAGATCATCGGCGATATCCCCATCGCTTCGGGGGAAATGGTCACCGTGCAGACTGCCAAAGGCCCCATATGCATGACCGTCGCCGAGATCGGAGCCTCGGCCAACCGCCGTGCACTGTATTTTCTGCCCCATGCAAACGACCGGTTTCAGGACGCAGGATGGTCCGCGCTTCAAAACCTGCCGATCCCGCTCATCAAAGTCGCCCCAAGTGGCGAGGTTTTGTCCTTCAACGCCCCGGCAGAGCAGTTGGTGGGCGCGGAGTTGACGGAAGGCGTGTCGCTTGCCGACGTGATGGAGGGGCTGGGGCGATCAATCTCGGACTGGTTGCAAGATACGCTGGAAGGGAGATTGCTGCAAAAGCCCGAGTTCCTCAGGCTCAAACGCAGCGATCGGGAAGTGTTTGTCCAGATAAGGTTAAGCCTGATTTCCGAAGGCGGCACGCCCACGCTTATCGCCGTGCTACATGACGCGACCGAGCTTAAATCGCTGGAGGCGCAGTTTACCCAAAGTCAAAAAATGCAGGCTATCGGGCAGCTTGCTGGGGGCGTTGCCCATGATTTTAACAATCTGCTCACCGCTATTTCCGGCCACTGTGACCTGCTCCTTCTGCGCCATGACCCGGGCGATCGTGATTACAGCGATCTGGTACAGATCGACCAGAATGCCAACCGCGCTGCGGCTTTGGTGGGGCAGTTGCTCGCCTTTTCACGCAAGCAGACGCTCCGCCCCGAGACGGTCAATATGCGCGACACGCTTGCCGACCTGACCCATTTGCTTAATCGTCTGGTTGGTGAAACGGTGACCCTGACGCTCAGCCATGACCCGATCCTGCAGCCTATCCGTGCAGATAAACGGCAGTTGGAACAGGTGCTGATGAACCTGATCGTGAACGCGCGCGATGCGATGCCCATGGGCGGGGAAATCAAGGTCACGACAGAAAATACCCAGCTGGCTGAACCGCTTACACGTGATCGGGTGACCGTGCCCGTCGGGAAATATGTAACTGTTCAGGTCACTGACGAGGGCGAAGGTATTCCGCAGGACCGTTTGCAAAAAGTGTTTGAACCCTTCTACACCACCAAACGGACCGGCGAGGGGACGGGGCTGGGGCTGTCCACCGCCTACGGTATTGTCAAACAGTCGGGGGGCTATATTTTCGTCGATAGCACGATCGGGGAAGGCACCACCTTCACCCTGTATTTCCCGTGCCATAGTAAGGGCGCGGAGGCATCAGCGCCGATGAAACTAACCGCTTCCCCGACCGGATCGAAAAGAGAGGACGGGACCGTCTTGCTGGTCGAAGACGAAGCACCGGTGCGTGCATTTGCCAGCCGCGCGCTGCGCATGCGCGGCTATACTGTTCTAGAAGCCGACTCGGCCGAGATGGCACTAAAAACCCTTGAGGACCAAGCGCTTAATATTGATGTCTTTGTCACCGATGTGATCATGCCGGGGATGGATGGCCCCACCTGGGTACGCGAAGCGCTGAAAGCACGCCCGGGGGTGCCTGTGGTCTTTGTCTCTGGCTATGCCGAGGATAGTTTCGGGGATGCCCAAATGACGATTCCCAATTCTGTTTTCCTGCCTAAACCGTTTTCGCTGACCGAGCTGACGCATACTGTGAACAGTCAGATCCAATAGGCTGGCTGCCCTCTACTCGATCGAGTCGTAAAGCGCGAATTCATCTGCGAATTTGCGTTTGAAACGTTGCTCTATCTCCGGGGAAAGATGCAGGTCCATTTGGGGGGACACGTTTTCTTGTTTCAGATCAAGCGTCACGTCGAGCCTTTGTTCAAGAAAACCCTTTAACCGATCCTGATTCTCGTATCGAAAATAATGGGTTATGCCCGTTCCGTTCGGTTGCGCTGCCATAAAGTTTAGCTGGCTGCCCACGTCGGCAAATCCTGGTTTTTTCCCCTTCATATAGGCAAGGATGAATTCATCAAAACTCACATCAAAGGTGGCATTGGGCTTGCCTTGCATAAAGGGCCGCTGGCGATAACGATACCAACTGCCCAGCCAACTGATCGGTTCGCGCATGACGGCCATCAATTCAAGCTCCGTGTCACAGACTTTCAGAAACATCGGGCGAATAAACCGGTTGTAGCGATAGACCGGCGCATGTTTCAGCATGGGCGGTTCAGAAATGACCATATCCGCCCGGGGGGCCAAAGCGGTTTCATAGGCGGTGGTGCCGGTTTTTGGAACCGACAAAAACGCAAGGCGTTCCTTAAAGAAAACAAGCACTTGAAAGAAAACCTTTCGTCAGTCGAATAGTAATTTTCGCGTATCAACCGAATGTTAATCAGTTCAATAAATAGATGAAAGGGCAAACAAATACATTGTAATGTTCTCATTTTGATCTCATATGGAACATAGAAAGAACATCAAGATGGTCGGGGCATGATGATTGCGGCTTGCAGACCACTGTGACAGTAAGAGGATAACCTATCATGGCAACGGCAGATCTTTTGACTATGGACAACAAGAAACAAGCTGAGAAGCAAAAGGCCCTGGACAGCGCGCTGGCACAGATTGAACGCCAGTTCGGCAAAGGGTCTATCATGAAGCTGGGGGCCGAAGGGGCCATTCAGGACATCAAGGCAAGCTCGACCGGTTCGTTGGGGCTGGATATCGCGCTTGGTATCGGCGGTCTGCCCATGGGGCGGATCATCGAGATTTATGGCCCGGAATCCTCGGGTAAGACCACATTGACCCTGCATTGTGTTGCGGAGCAGCAGAAAAACGGCGGCGTTTGTGCCTTTGTTGACGCGGAACACGCGCTTGATCCGCAATACGCGCGCAAACTGGGCGTTGATATCGACGAGCTGCTGATTTCCCAGCCTGACACCGGCGAACAAGCGCTTGAAATTACGGATACGTTGGTCCGCTCTGGTGCGGTGAATATGGTGGTGGTCGACTCCGTCGCTGCGCTGACACCAAAGTCCGAGTTGGAAGGCGATATGGGCGACAGCTCTGTCGGGGTGCAGGCCCGTCTGATGAGCCAGGCAATGCGGAAACTGACAGGCTCGATCTCGCGGTCGAACTGCATGGTGATTTTCATCAACCAGATCCGGATGAAAATCGGCGTTATGTTCGGGTCGCCCGAAACGACGACCGGTGGGAACGCGCTGAAATTCTATTCCTCCGTGCGTCTGGACATCCGCCGCATTGGCGCGCTCAAGGATCGCGACGAGGTGGTCGGCAACGCCACGCGGGTCAAGATCGTCAAGAACAAGGTCGCCGCACCGTTCAAGCAGGTCGAATTCGACATCATGTATGGGGAAGGGATCTCCAAGATGGGCGAGCTGCTGGATCTTGGGGTCAAGGCTGGCGTGGTTGATAAATCGGGATCGTGGTTCAGCTATGGCGATGAACGGATCGGACAGGGGCGTGAAAACGCCAAGACCTTCCTGAAAGAAAACACCGCCATGGCAAATGAGATCGAAGACAAGATCCGCGCGGCCCATGGGCTGGACTTCGACGGCTCCGACAGCGACGACGCGGATATTCTCGAAGCGTAAAGGCTTGCACCGCAAGTGGTTAGAAAAGGCGTGCCCCCAGGGCGCGCCATTTTTCATGGGGGCTGCCTGTGGACAGTGCTCTGTCGCGAGGGTATTCGAAGGTAATTGTTTTTGCCCCTCGAAAGGCCCCGCATATGAAGACGCTCAACGATATCCGATCAACCTTCCTTGGTTATTTTGAAAAGCAGGGTCACTCGATCCAGCCGTCCAGCCCGCTGGTGCCGCGAAACGACCCCACGCTGATGTTCGCGAACTCTGGCATGGTGCAGTTCAAGAACCTGTTTACCGGCGTCGAAACCCGCGATTATTCGCGTGCGACGACAGCGCAGAAATGCGTGCGCGCCGGGGGCAAACATAACGACCTCGACAATGTGGGCTATACAGCGCGCCACCATACCTTCTTTGAAATGCTGGGGAATTTCAGCTTTGGCGATTACTTCAAGGCCGAGGCCATCGCCTTTTCATGGGAGCTGATTACCAAAGAACTGGGCATTGATCCCAACCGTCTTTACGTGACCGTTTACCATACCGACGACGAGGCTGCGGACATCTGGAAGAAAGTCGCCGGGCTGCCGGACGACCGGATTATTCGCATCGCGACAGATGACAACTTCTGGATGATGGGGCCGACCGGTCCTTGCGGCCCATGCTCCGAGATTTTTTACGACCACGGGGATCACATCTGGGGCGGCCCTCCCGGATCGCCAGAGGAAGACGGCGACCGGTTTGTCGAGATCTGGAACCTCGTTTTCATGCAATATGAACAGTTCGAGGACGGCAGCCGCACCGCACTGCCGAACCAATCGATCGACACTGGCATGGGGATCGAGCGGGTCGCAGCGCTGTTGCAGGGCACGAACGACAACTATGCCACCGACCTGATGCGCAACCTGATCGAAGCGAGCGCTCATGCCTCCAGCACCGATCCGGATGGCCCGGGCAAGACGCACCACCGCGTGATCGCCGACCACCTGCGGTCGACCTCCTTCCTGATCGCGGATGGGGTGATGCCGTCGAACGACGGGCGGGGATATGTGTTGCGGCGGATTATGCGCCGGGCGATGCGTCACGCGCATTTGCTGGGGCTGAAAGACCCGTTGATGCACCGCCTTGTGCCCGAACTGGTGCGTCAGATGGGCGGGGCCTACCCCGAGCTGGGGCAGGCGCAGTCACTGATTACAGAGACACTGCTGCTGGAAGAAACGCGCTTCAAACAAACGTTGGACCGCGGTCTGAAGCTGCTGGATGACGAACTCAAGGGCCTGCCCGCCGGTGCCGATCTGCCGGGCGAGGCCGCGTTCAAGCTCTATGACACCTACGGCTTCCCGGTCGATCTGACCCAAGATGCCCTGCGCGAACAGGACCGCAAGGTTGACCTTGAAGGCTTCAACGCCGCGATGGATGCGCAAAAGGCCAAGGCGCGTGCCGCATGGTCCGGTTCGGGCGAAGCGGCGGATGCGACCATTTGGTTCGATGTGGCCGAAAAGTCCGGCACCACCGATTTTCTGGGCTATGACACCGAAACTGCCGAGGGGCAGATCGTTGCGCTGATCCAGGACGGTGCGCAGGTTGCCGAGGTGAAACAGGGCGACGCCGTTCAGATCGCGCTGAACCAGACACCGTTTTATGCCGAAAGCGGCGGTCAGGTCGGGGACACCGGCACGATCAAAACCGACAGCGGCGTGGTCACGGTGACCGACACGCGCAAGACCGCGGGTGTCTTCATCCATATCGGCGAGGTGACAGAGGGCACAGTCAAGACCTCTCAGGCTGCGGTCTTGGATGTGGACCACGCGCGCCGGACCTCGATCCGAGCGAACCACTCGGCCACACACCTGCTGAACGAGGCGCTGCGCAAGACCTTGGGGGATCACGTGATGCAGCGTGGCTCTTTGAATGCGGCGGATCGTTTGCGGTTTGATTATAGCCACAACCACGCCATGACGGCCGACCAACTGGCCGCGGTCGAGGAAGAGGTGAACAGCTACATCCGCCAGAACACCGCCGTGGAAACCCGGATCATGACCCCGGATGACGCGCGCGAGATGGGGGCGCAGGCGCTCTTTGGCGAGAAGTATGGCGACGAGGTGCGGGTTGTCTCTATGGGCCGCGAGGCCGGTTCGGGCAAGGGCGCGGACAAGCAGACCTATTCGCTGGAACTCTGCGGTGGTACCCACGTGCGCCAGACCGGCGACATCGGGGTCTTTGTGCTATTGGGCGACAGCTCCAGCAGCTCGGGCATACGCCGGATCGAGGCGCTGACCGGCACCGAAGCCCTCAAGTGGCTGCGCACGCAGGAAACCGCGCTGACCCGCGTCGCGGCAGAGCTCAAGACCTCGACCGCGGATGTGCCCGATCGCGTCCGTGCCTTGCTGGATGAACGCCGCGCTTTGGCCAACGAGGTTGCTCAGCTGCGCCGCGAGCTGGCCATGTCCGGCGGTGGCGATGCCAGTGCCGCGGCCCCGCGCGAGGTGAACGGGATCAAGTTCATCGCGCAGGTGGTCAACGGTGTGACCGGCAAGGATCTTCCCGCGCTGATCGACGAACATAAGGCCAAGCTCGGGTCCGGCGCGGTGCTGCTGATCGCTGATGCCGACGGCAAGGCAGCGGTCGCGGCGGGTGTGACCGCCGATCTGGCCGCCTCGATCTCGGCGGTTGATATCGTCAAGACCGTCGTTGCCGAACTGGGCGGTAAGGGTGGCGGTGGTCGTCCTGAAATGGCCCAGGGCGGTGCCAAAGATGTCGCAAACGCCGAGGCCGCGATTGCCGCGGCCGAAAA
>NZ_DGMH01000029.1:0-498 GCF_002388305.1 Sulfitobacter sp. UBA4523 | reverse complement strand
CATGGGGGCAGCTTCCTGGCCCGTGGTGGCCGCTTCGTGCAGCTTGAAGGCAAGGAACGCCCGCGCAATGTTGTGGCCCGTTTCGCCTCTGTCGAGGATGCGGTCGATTGCTACAACTCCGACGCCTACCAAGAGGCGCTGAGCCACGCCAAAGACGCGTCAGAACGCGAGCTGATGGTCGTAGAGATCGACGGCTAAGCCCAGCTGGCTAAGCCCGTACCCAAGCTCTTGTCAGCGGCCAAGCAAGGCCGCTGACCCCACTAATCCTCCCCCCACACATCGCCAGACATAAAAAAAGCAGGGCAAAACCAGCCCCGCTTTCCAAATGGTATGAAATCCTGGGGTCCGGGGCAAAGCCCCGGTCCAGCGTGGCTTTGTTTACGCCGACTTTGCCATCCGTTTCCGCTCGTGCGGGTCCAGATAGCGCTTGCGCAGACGGACTGCGTTTGGCGTCACTTCAACCAGTTCGTCATCATCGATATAGGCGATGGCTTCTTC
>NZ_DGMH01000067.1:3259-6712 GCF_002388305.1 Sulfitobacter sp. UBA4523 | reverse complement strand
ACGGCCACCGCCGGAGGTTTACAAAATTTGCGCAGGTGGGCTGGTTTTCCACCGCGGCTTGCGCCAATGATAAGCCAACCTAACAAACTGAAAGCCACCCGATGTCGCCAAACCTTGCCGGAGCACTTTTCATGATGGGCTCTATGGCGGCCTTTGTGTTGAACGACACGATGACCAAGACGACCGGCGGGGCGGTGCCCCTGTTCCAGCTGCTGTTCTTGCGCGGTGTGATCTCTATCTCGTTGATCGTGATGCTATGGGGGCGGCTCGGCCCGATGCACCTGCGTCTTAGCCGGCGCGATTGGAAACTGGTCGCAATCCGGTCTGGTGCCGAAGTCGGGGCGAGCTTTTTCTTCGTGACCGCGTTGTTCAATATGCCCTTGGCGAACCTCAGCGCCATTCTGCAATCCCTGCCGCTGACTGTGACTTTGGGCGCGGCGCTGGTCTATCGCGAAAAGGTCGGCTGGCGGCGCTTCTCCGCGATCCTTGTGGGGTTCTTCGGCGTGATGCTGATCGTCAAACCGGGCACCGACGGATTCAATATCTGGTCGATCTACGCGCTGATCGCGGTGTTCTTTGTCACCGTGCGCGACCTCAGCACCCGCCGCCTGTCGAAAGAGGTGCCGTCGATGACCGTGACCTTCGCCGCTGTGCTGGCCGTGACGGGGTTTTCGACCTTCGCGCAGTTCACCACGCCCTGGGCTCCGGTCTCTTCCGCGCATTGGATCGCCATTACGGCAGCCGCGGTCTTTGTGCTGATGGGGTATTATTTCAGCGTGCAGACGATGCGGGTGGGCGACGTATCGTTCATCGCGCCGTTCCGCTATACGGGGCTGATCTGGGCGTTGTTCCTCGGGTGGTTGGTGTTCGGCGACTGGCCGGTGCCGTCAACACTTGCTGGGGCATCTATCGTCGCTGCGACGGGGCTGTTCACGCTCTACCGTGAACGCATCACCACCCGCCCGCTGCCGCCGCTTTAACCCTTGGCAAAGACGCGGCGCACAGTGTCGATGTCGATGGCAAAGCGGTCCTTGAACAGGATCTCTTCCTCGGGGCTGAGTGGGGATAGGTCGACCGCCCGTGCATTCTTTTGGCGTGAATCGTTAAATCCATTGTGGCCGCGGACATACATTGCAGGGTCGGGAAAGCTCAGCGCAGGCATGAAGCGGGGCAGCTTGTCATGGGCAAAGTTCATGATCGTAAGTGGACACCCCGCGTTCACGAACATTGCCAACGCCGCGGTGTAGAACGGCCGGAACGACGGGGTCGCCGTGATACCATCCGCGCCGAACTCGGCCACGTAGCCCTTGTTCCAGTCAAGCGCGACGGACTTGTGCTGGACCAGGAGCGGGGCGGCGTCATCAACAGCTTTACGCAGCTTGGCCACGAAATCGACTGCAATCGCGTCGTCGTCATCAAAGCGGAATTGCACACAGGGTTCAGAGCGCGCGTGGCGGGCCTTGTTCAAAATCTCTTTCATCACCTCGCGGTGCGGGCGCGGCGGCTCTACCACAATCCGCGCTTGGGGCAGGGGGGCGAGCAAGGCCTTTAGCCGTTCCAGATGGACAGGGGGAAAGCGATCGCCGACCAGCACGATCATTTCGAAATCCGGGTCTGTTTGCGCCATCAGGCAGGGCAGGGCGACGGTTTCGAACAGGCGGAACCTTTCCTCAAGCCGCGCGGGATCATAAAGGTAGGCGATACGATCAGCGGTGGTGTCATGCCCGACCTGAAACCCGCCAAGCGCCGGATAGGAAAAGCGGCATAGCCCAAGTACCTGCATCGTGATCCGCCCTGTCCGAATAATGTGGCATAAATATGCGCGGTAGCCGGGGTATCTTGCAAGGCGGAATACCCGTTTGGCGTGCCATGGGCGGCTTGGGGGCGGGGGCTGTTGACAGCGTGGACGACTCTGCCTATACGCCCCTTATCTCGGATGCGGGGGTCGCCCTGCTTTGCCGACATCATATCTACTGTGGTCACGATCCGGTCTACTGCTGACTCGATCCTCTGTTACCCCACCGCTTCGTTTTCCTCGGTACGGGAACGCTGCGGTGATTTTGCTTTGCGCCAGTGGTGTAGGGCGGAAGATAGGCTTCGTGGACGTGCGAAGTGACCGAATTTGAAACCGCACTGGGGTCCGCCCCGCTGCACCACTTATGTGAGCTAAACGGGGATAAAACCGGAATGCCAACGATCCAACAGCTGATCCGCAAACCGCGCCAGCCTAAAATCAAACGTTCGAAATCCATGCACCTGCAAGAATGCCCGCAAAAGCGCGGCGTTTGTACACGTGTTTACACCACCACACCTAAGAAGCCGAACTCGGCCATGCGTAAGGTTGCCAAAGTGCGCCTGACCAACGGTTTCGAAGTCATCAGCTACATCCCGGGTGAATCGCACAACCTGCAAGAACACTCGGTTGTTCTGATCCGCGGCGGCCGTGTAAAAGACCTTCCCGGTGTGCGCTACCACATCCTGCGCGGTGTTCTTGATACGCAAGGCGTTAAAGACCGTAAGCAGCGTCGCTCCAAATATGGTGCAAAGAAGCCAAAGTAATTTGGGTCGGTTTGGGGTCGCGCATCGCAGATACACGATGCCGGATCCCGCCGCCCGCCATGTTTTCCCGTAAGGGAGTGAGCCGAGTAAGACTGAGCGCCGGACGATCGGGGTGCAATATGCACCAGACGCACTGGACCAAACCTGCCTCGGCAACTGACAATTAGGAGCTTTAAATGTCACGTCGTCACGCCGCTGAAAAACGCGAAGTACTGCCAGACGCCAAATACGGTGATCTGGTTCTCACCAAATTCATGAACAACCTGATGATCGACGGTAAGAAGTCGGTTGCGGAGCGTATCGTTTACAACGCGATGAACCGTGTTGAAGACAAAATCAAACGCGCGCCCATCGAAGTCTTCCACGAAGCACTGGACAACATCAAGCCGTCCGTCGAAGTGCGTTCGCGCCGCGTTGGTGGTGCCACCTATCAGGTTCCTGTCGAAGTGCGCCCCGAGCGTCGCGAAGCACTGGCGATCCGCTGGTTGATCAAAGCGTCCCGCGCCCGCAACGAGAACACCATGGAAGAGCGCCTTGCAGGTGAGCTTCTGGACGCTGTTCAATCGCGCGGTACTGCTGTTAAGAAGCGCGAAGACACCCACAAGATGGCCGACGCGAACAAAGCGTTCAGCCACTACCGCTGGTAATTCGGGCGGCATAAGCCGTTCCCGTCGCGTCCCACCCCGGGGCGCGATTTATCCGTTTCAGATATATTCGAGGAAGCAGCCCAATGGCACGCGACTATCCGCTCTCACGCTACCGCAATTTCGGCATCATGGCCCACATCGACGCAGGCAAAACAACCTGCTCCGAACGGATCCTGTTTTACACTGGTAAGTCCCACAACATCGGCGAAGTGCACGACGGTGCCGCCACGATGGACTGGATGGAGCA
>NZ_DGMH01000067.1:1888-3120 GCF_002388305.1 Sulfitobacter sp. UBA4523 | reverse complement strand
ATGGAGCAGGAGCAGGAACGCGGTATTACAATTACCTCCGCTGCGACGACGACTTTCTGGCAGCGCCAGGAAGAGCCAACAGCCGACGCGACATCCGACACCAAGTACCGGATGAACATCATCGATACCCCCGGCCACGTTGACTTCACCATCGAAGTTGAACGTTCGCTGGCCGTTCTTGACGGCGCGGTTGCTGTTCTTGACGCCAACGCCGGTGTTGAGCCCCAGACCGAAACCGTTTGGCGCCAAGCGGACCGCTACAAGGTTCCACGCATCGTTTTCGTCAACAAAATGGACAAAATCGGCGCTGACTTCTTCAACTGCGTGAAGATGATCAAAGACCGTACCGGTGCGACACCTGCGCCGATCCAAATTCCGATCGGTGCCGAAACCGAGCTGGAAGGCATGATCGATCTGGTCACCATGAAAGAATGGGTCTGGGCCGGTGAAGATCTTGGCGCGAGCTGGGAACAACGCGAAATCCGTGCCGAGTTGAAAGACCTGGCCGACGAATGGCGCGCGCATCTGATCGAGACTGCGGTCGAGATGGATGACGAAGCCATGGAAAACTACCTGATGGACGGCGCAGAGCCTGACGTCGACACCCTGCGCGGTCTGATCCGTAAAGGGACACTGGCGATCAAGTTCATCCCCGTACTCTGCGGCTCCGCGTTCAAAAACAAAGGTGTTCAGCCTCTGTTGAACGCTGTAATCGACTATCTGCCATCCCCGATGGACGTTGTTGACTACATGGGCTTCAAACCAGGCGACGAGACAGAGACCCGTAACATCGCACGCCGTGCGGATGACGACATGGCCTTCTCCGGTCTGGCGTTCAAAATCATGAACGACCCCTTTGTTGGCTCGCTGACCTTTACCCGCATCTACTCCGGTGTGCTGAACAAGGGCGACACGCTCTTGAACTCCACCAAAGGTAAGAAAGAGCGCGTCGGTCGTATGATGATGATGCACTCCAACGATCGTGAAGAAATTCAAGAAGCGTTCGCGGGCGACATCATCGCGCTGGCAGGTCTGAAAGACACAACGACCGGTGACACGCTTTGCGCCGTCAACGACCCTGTTGTTCTTGAAACAATGACCTTCCCCGATCCGGTTATCGAAATCGCGGTTGAGCCTAAAACCAAGGCTGACCAAGAGAAGATGTCCACCGGTCTGGCGCGTCTGGCCGCAGAAGACCCCTCCTTCCGCGTTGAAACGGATCTGGAATCCGG
>NZ_DGMH01000067.1:849-1694 GCF_002388305.1 Sulfitobacter sp. UBA4523 | reverse complement strand
ATGGGCGAACTTCACCTCGATATTCTGGTGGACCGTCTGCGTCGTGAATTCAAAGTTGAAGCGAACATCGGTGCGCCTCAGGTTGCCTACCGCGAGACCATCTCGCGCGAAGCAGAAATCACCTACACCCACAAGAAACAGTCCGGTGGTTCCGGTCAGTTCGCTGAGGTGAAGATGATTCTGATGCCAACCGAGCCAGGCGAAGGCTATTCCTTCGAGAGCCGCATCGTTGGTGGTGCCGTTCCGAAAGAATACATCCCGGGCGTCGAAAAAGGGATCAACTCGGTCATGGACTCCGGTCCTTTGGCGGGCTTCCCGGTCATCGACTTCAAGGTTGCTCTGATCGACGGTAAATTCCACGACGTTGACTCCAGCGTTCTGGCGTTTGAAATCGCGGCCCGTATGGGTATGCGCGAAGGCATGCGTAAAGCTGGCGCGAAACTGCTCGAACCGATCATGAAAGTCGAAGTTATCACCCCTGAGGACTACACAGGCGGGATCATCGGCGATCTGACATCGCGTCGCGGTCAGGTTCAGGGTCAGGACACACGCGGGAACGCAATCGCGATCGACGCACAGGTGCCGCTGGCCAACATGTTCGGCTACATCAACACGCTGCGTTCGATGTCGTCGGGTCGTGCGAACTTCACCATGCAGTTCTCGCACTACGAACCTGTTCCGCAGAACATCTCTGACGAGATCCAAGCGAAATTCGCGTAACTGGCGCGTTGCAATAACTGGGACGGCGGGGATAACCCCGCCCTACCCAAACCGTAGGGTGGGTGTTCAACCCACCGCCCAATTTGAAAACCAAGGAGGCCACCATGGCTAAGGCAAAGTTTGAA
>NZ_DGMH01000067.1:0-625 GCF_002388305.1 Sulfitobacter sp. UBA4523 | reverse complement strand
AGATGGACGGCGCGATCCTGGTTGTGAACGCTGCTGATGGCCCCATGCCACAGACCCGCGAGCACATCCTGCTGGGCCGTCAGGTCGGCATCCCCGCCATGGTTGTCTACATGAACAAAGTAGACCAGGTGGACGATGAAGAGCTGCTGGAACTGGTTGAAATGGAAATCCGCGAACTGCTGTCTTCCTACGACTACCCAGGCGACGACATCCCTGTGATCCCAGGTTCCGCTCTGGCGGCGATGGAAGGCCGTGACGAGAACATCGGCGAGAACTCCATCCGCAAGCTGATGGAAGAAGTCGACAACTACATCCCGACACCAGAGCGCGCTGTTGACCAGCCGTTCCTGATGCCTGTGGAAGACGTCTTCTCGATCTCCGGTCGTGGTACAGTTGTGACCGGCCGTGTTGAGCGTGGCGTGATCAACGTTGGCGACGAAATCGAAATCGTTGGCATCCGCGACACCAAGAAAACCACATGTACCGGCGTTGAAATGTTCCGCAAACTGCTGGACCGTGGGGAAGCTGGCGACAACATCGGCGCCCTGCTGCGCGGTATCGACCGTGAAGGCGTTGAGCGTGGTCAGGTTCTGTGTAAGCCAGGTTCGGTCAAGCCGCACACCAA
>NZ_DGMH01000042.1:34613-34861 GCF_002388305.1 Sulfitobacter sp. UBA4523 | reverse complement strand
TTCTACATGTGGGTGTTTGAGGAATTCCAGATCTGGTTCAGCAACCGCAATACCGTCTGGCGGCTGACCAACCGTGCGCTCTATATCAACGCCCCCGATACAGCAGAGCCGCTGGTCCTGCCGTTGACCGACATCCGGTCGATCGGGAAACTGTCCTTGTGGTCGATCAGCCTTGGCCTGCCCGACGGCCAGCGGATCACCTTGCCGCTGGTGCCGAACCGGGCAGAGACCAAGGCCCGCCTTGCCCA
>NZ_DGMH01000042.1:29070-34492 GCF_002388305.1 Sulfitobacter sp. UBA4523 | reverse complement strand
AAGGCCCGCCTTGCCCAAGCGATAGAGGCTGCGTCATGAGCGATCGTTTTTGGCAAGACCTGCTTGAACCCGAAGAAGAGCTGCTCTGGACGGGGCGCCCCCGCCCCAAGCTGTCGCTGCGCAACTTTCAGCTGTTCGGCCCCTTTGTCGGGGCCATTGGCACCGTGATCGCGGGGGCATTTGTGCTGCGAGGCAACACCCTGCCCGTGTCGCAATCGGTCGTGGTGGCGGTGATCGTCGCGCTGGTGGCGCTGTCGTTGCTGCGCGGGATGAAACGTCTGACCGACCTGCGCCGTACCCGCTATGCGCTGACCAACCACCGCGCCCTGTTTTTCAAACTGACCCGCGACGGCACCCGTGCCAAAGCTTTCCCCCGCAGCGCCGAGACGAAACCCGATCTGCGCCCGACCAGCCCGCCGTCGGTTTTCTTTATCCGGCATGAACAGCCGGGCAATCCGGCACGCGCCGCGCATCTAGGATTTGAATATGTCGAAGACAGCGACAGATTAAGTGCATTGATGGTAACCCCGTACAAAGGTGCAACACGATGACACAACTCGAAATCCCCAAGGGCGAGATCGGCCAGATCCGCCTGTTTGCCGTGAACCGCCCGATTGACGAATTGGCCCGCGACCTGCGCAACGACAGCAAAGAGGCGTTGATTGCTGATCTGCTGGGCCGCCCTATGCCCGAAGGCGCGGCCGAACTGTTCCCCGTGTCTGATCTGACCGGCGTAGGTCTCGCCTCCTATCTGGGGGATGGCTATGCGGTGCCGCGTGAACAGATCAGCCGCGACCGCGCGCGATTAGATGCGCTGGACGGCTATGTGTTGCTGCTGTTCTCCTCGGCCTTTGACGGGCAGGAAGCGACGCTGGACCTTGGCCCCGAACTGACGATGATCGGCACCTATGGCGAGGCGCAGCCCGATATGTCCGTCACCCCGCTTGAGGCTGACTCCGCGCAGCCCTACACCGGTGCCGCGGATATGACCCCGAAATCCCCGCCCAAGGGCGGCGCCGGCGGTATGATCCTGCTTTTGGCGGTGATCGTGCTGATCGGTCTTATTCTATGGTGGCTGCTGTGAAAGAACCCAAACCCGATCCCAAGATGTCCGGCCGTATCGCCATGATTGCCCTGCTTGTCGCCTTTGGCGTGGCGGGCATGATGGTGTGGATCGGGTCCTGACCTTTCTGACTGCCCCTGCGGCACCCCTGTTTTCCTAACGACGAAGGCCCCTCCATGACCCTGCATTTTATCAACGCGCAGCTGATCGACCCCGAAGCAGGCACCGTCACCCGCGGCACGCTTCGGGTCGAGGATGGCAAGATCGCGGCGGTACTGGACGATACCGCACCGATCCCCGGGGATGCGCAGGTCGTGGATTGCGGTGGGAAATACCTGGCCCCCGGTATCGTCGATCTGGGCGTCAAGGTTTGTGAACCCGGGGAGCGGCACAAGGAAAGCTTCCGCTCTGCGGGGCTGGCAGCGGCTGCGGGTGGGGTCACGACAATGGTCACCCGCCCCGACACCGACCCCACCATCGACAGCCCCGAAGTGCTTGAATTCGTCACCCGCCGTGCGAACGAGGCCGCGCCGGTCAACGTCGTGCCCATGGCTGCGCTGACCAAGGGCCGCGAAGGCCGCGAGATGACAGAGATCGGGTTTCTCATGGATGCCGGTGCCGTGGGCTTTACCGATTGTGATCGCGTGGTGACGGATACCAAAGTGTTCTCCCGCGCGCTGACCTATGCCCGTAGCCTTGGCGCGCTTGTCATCGCGCACCCGCAGGAACCCATCCTGAGCAAGGGGGCGGCGGTGACCTCTGGTAAATTCGCGTCGTTGCGCGGGCTGCCTGCCGTCTCGCCCATGGCTGAACGCATGGGGCTGGACCGCGACATCGCCCTTATCGAAATGACCGGTGCCCGCTATCACGCCGACCAGATCACCACCGCCCGCGCCCTGCCCGCGCTGGAGCGCGCAAAGAAGAACGGTCTGGATATCACCGCCGGGGTCGGCATCCACCACCTGACGCTGAACGCGCTGGATGTGGCCGACTACCGCACCTTCTTCAAGCTCAAGCCCCCCCTGCGCGACGAAGAGGATCGCATCGCCGTGGTAGAGGCCGTGGCCTCTGGTTTGATCGATATCATCTGTTCCATGCACACCCCGCAGGACGAGGAATCCAAACGGCTCCCGTTCGAGGAAGCCGCATCGGGGGCCGTCGCATTGGAAACCCTGCTGCCCGCAGCCTTGCGACTGGTCCACTCCGAGATGATCGACATCGCCACATTGTGGCGTGCGCTGTCGTTCAACCCTGCGAAACGTCTGGGGCTGCCCGGGGGGCGGATGTCCGTCGGTGCCCCCGCCGATCTGGTGCTGTTTGATGATGGCGCGCCTTTCGTGATGAACCGCGAGGTTTTGCGGTCGAAATCGCGCAACACCCCCTTTGACGGGATGCGCATGCAAGGTAAGGTCTTGGAAACTTACGTTTCCGGCACCTGCATCTATAAGGCCTCCTGAATATGCCCCTGATCGACTCTTCCCTATTCGTGCTCCTGTTCTGGGCCGTTGCGGCCTATCTGATCGGGTCGGTCCCCTTTGGCATGGTGCTGACGCGCGCAATGAATCTGGGCGATCTGCGCAGCATCGGGTCGGGCAATATCGGTGCCACCAATGTGCTGCGCACTGGTTCCAAGAAAGCGGCGGCGCTGACGCTGATCCTGGATGGGGGCAAAGGGGCCGTTGCAGTGCTCCTGGCACGGCTCTTCGCGGGCGAGGACGCGGCCCAAATTGCCGCATTGGCCGCGATGCTGGGCCATTGCTATCCGGTCTGGCTGGGGTTCAAGGGCGGCAAGGGTGTCGCGACATTCCTTGGTGTGTTGCTGGCCCTTGCATGGCCCGTCGGCCTCGCCTGCTGTCTGGCGTGGCTGATCGCCATGGCCGTCACCCGCACCTCGTCCATCGGGGGGCTGGCATCCGCCGCGGCATCGACCTTTTTTATGATCTTCCTGGGCTACGGCAGCGCCTTGTTTCTGGGCATCCTGCTGACCCTGCTGGTGTTCTGGCGCCACCGCGAGAACATCAAACGCATCCGCGCGGGCACCGAACCCAAAATCGGTGCCAAGAAAGACTGACCCTGTGACGGCTACCGTAGACGCGCGCTTTTTGGACGCGTTCCACGCGCTGCCCGACGGCACTCACACCGGCAGATATCAAACCCGCCGCTATGTTTGGTCAAAAAGCACCTTTAATTCAGGTAAAAGCTGGAAACTGGTTGCCGAGGAATTAGGCGGTCCGGACTATATCAGCCTGAACCTCTATGCGCTTGCCAGCGGCACACGTCTTTATCCCTGCGAAATGCCCGCGGCCAAGGTCATCGCCTTTGTCCGCGGGCTGATCATTGAGGATCAGTAAGAATAATCGGCGTAGATCCGGCTGAGGTCGCCCTTCCACTTACCGTCATAATCCTCCAGCAGCTCGTCCGCAGGGACCTTGCCGGTCTCGATGCTTTCCTTCAGCGCGTTCAGGAAATGCGTCTCGTCTGGAACCATCCCTCCGGCACCGCTGCGAGCCCGTGCTTTCAGACCTTGTTCGGACAGGGCCACGGCCTCGCGCGCGATGTCATGCATGCGCACGCCGCCCACCTTGGCCTGCAACCCGTCGACAGAGGCCGCGACCCGCAGCGCCTCGCGCGTTTCGGCATCCCAGTCTTTAACCAGATCCCACGCACCATCCAGCGCCTGTTGGTCATAGGTCAACCCGACCCAAAACGCGGGCAAGGCACACAGACGACGCCACGGCCCGCCATCAGCACCGCGCATTTCGATGAATTTCTTGATCCGCGCCTCGGGGAAGGCGGTGGTCAGGTGGTCCGCCCAATCGCTCAGCGTCGGCATTTCCCCGGGCAGCGCAGGCAGCTTGCCTTTCAGGAAGTCGCGGAAAGACTGCCCCAGGGCATCGATATACTTCCCATCGCGGTAAACAAAATACATCGGCACATCGAGCGCATATTCCACCCAACGTTCAAAACCCATGCCGTCTTCAAACACCCAGGGCAACATGCCCGTACGCGCCGCATCCAGATCACGCCACACGCGGCTGCGCCATGATTTATGGCCGTTGGGCTTGCCTTCGAAAAACGGCGAATTCGCAAACAGCGCCGTCGCGACAGGTTGCAAGGCCAGTGCCACGCGCAGCTTTTGCACCATGTCCGCCTCGGACCCGAAATCAAGGTTCACCTGCACCGTGCAGGTCCGACGCATCATGACCCGGCCCATCGTGCCGACCTTGGTCATATATTCGTTCATCAACTTGTACCGGCCCTTGGGCATCAGATCCATCTGGTCGTGGGACCATTCCGGTGCCGCGCCCAAGCCAATGAACCCCGCGCCGATCCGGTCCGCCACATCGCGCACTTCGCGCAGGTGGGTGTTCACCTCGTCGCAGGTCTCGTGGATGGTTTCGACGGGCGCGCCCGACAGCTCCAACTGACCGCCCGGCTCGAGCGAGATATTGGCCCCGTCCTTGACCAACCCGATCAGCTTGCCGCCCTCTTCCACAGGATCCCAGCCGTGGCCGTCGCGCAGCCCTTCCAACATGGCGCGGATCGAACAATCGCCCTCATAGGGCAAAGGCAGCAGCGTCTCTTTGTTGTAGCCGAATTTCTCGTGCTCGGTACCGATGCGCCAATCCTGCTTGGGCTTGCACCCGTCCGCGAGGTAGTTGACCAGCTGGTCGTAACTTTCGATCGGGCCGCCGCCGGATTGAGGGATAGACATGTGGGGTGGCTCCGAGTTCAATTTCTGTGGTCTAAGGGATGGTGCGATTTGGACGGGGTGTCAATGCAACAGGGTCGAGGCCGGCCGCATCGAACGTCGCTCCCAAATCACGACGGACAGGGTCTTGTCATCGGCCAATTCGGCCAACATTCTTTCGGTACGCAGCCCCGGAAGTGCGGCAAAAGCGTCAAAAAGCGCGTCCGCCCCCGCGGCATCCACGGGGATCATCACGGGATTTTGTCCAGGCTGTTCCAGTTTCCAATGCGCCGGATAGGCCCCGCGCTCAAGGCTCAGACGCTCCATCTCGCGTAGGGCGATGACGCCGCCGGTCAGGGGGCCGAAATAGGCGATCTGCCCCTCATCCACCTGCACCGCTCCGGCCCCGAGTCCGGTCTTGCGAAACCGCACCCGCTGTCCGCCGATCCAGACAAAGATCACCCCCGCAAGGATCAGCGCATAGCCCGGTATCGCCAACAGCAACCCCGGCCCCGCCACCAGCCAAAGTCCGATCAAAGCGACCACGATTCCACCCAGAACCTCGCGCCAACGCCACAGTTCAGCCTTCGCCTCAGGTCGCAGAAAACTCATCGTGCTCTCCTGCTGTAGGCTTCATTTTGCCAGATAAACTCCACGGGGGCGTGGGG
>NZ_DGMH01000042.1:3665-28942 GCF_002388305.1 Sulfitobacter sp. UBA4523 | reverse complement strand
ACTCCGACGCGCGTGCCGGAAACCGCACTCACGCCCAATCTCCCAATGTCTTTTGCCACAGGGTCATGGCCGCCACTGCTGCCGTATCCGCCCGCAAGATGCGTGGCCCCAATGCGACAGGGCGCGACCAGTCCAACCCGCGCAAACGCACGCGCTCACTGTCGGAAAACCCGCCCTCTGGTCCAATCAGGATGGCCCAAGGACCGGGCCGCGCGGATGCGAGCCCCTCTTCCTCGCCCGCCAGCGCCTCGTCGCAGAACATCAAGGACCGCTCGGGCTCCCAACGATCGATCAGACGGTCCAGCCGGACCATATCGGCCACCTCCGGAACGAAAGTCCCGCCGCATTGCTCCGCTGCCTCGACCGCGTGGGCTTGCAGACGATCGCGCTGCACGCGGCCGGCGTTGGTAAATTCACTTTGCACCGGCACAATGCGCCGCGCCCCCATTTCGGCAGCTTTCTCGACAATGAAATCCGTGCGCGCCTTTTTGATCGGCGCAAAGATCAGCCACAGGTCGGGCGGCATGTGCAGCGGTTTGGTCTGTTCGGCACAGGCCAGCACGCCGCCGCGTTTACCCGCCTCGGCGACCTCGGCGCGCCATTCGCCATCAATGCCATTAAACAAAAGAACCGACGCGCCCACCGATTGGCGCATCACGCCAAAGAGATAATGCGCCTGCGCCTTATCCAAAGGAACGGATTGCCCCTGCCCCAACGGATGATCTACATAAAGTCTGATTTTCGCGTTCATGGGCACAGATATATGTACGACACCTCGCCGACACCAGATGGCAATGATGCGACACGCGTGGTCGATGCCCCTGCGGACAATTGGGTGGACCGTTTTGCGCCGCGTTTCACCCGCCCCTACCTGCGGCTCAGCCGCGCCGACCGCCCTATTGGCACGTGGCTGTTGCTGCTGCCCTGCTGGTGGGGGCTGACGCTGGCGATGCTGTTTGACCAGCAACCGCGCTGGTTTGACCTGTGGATCTTCATCGGCTGCGGTGCCGGTGCCTGGCTGATGCGCGGCGCGGGGTGCACGTGGAACGACATCACCGACCGGCATATCGATGGCAAGGTCGCCCGCACGCGGTCTCGGCCCATCCCCTCGGGTCAGGTCAGCGTCAAAGGTGCGCTGGCATGGATGATGGCACAGATGCTGATCGCGCTTGGCATTTTGCTGACCTTCAACGGGGCTGCCATCGCCCTTGGTGTACTGGCCCTGCTGCCCGTCGCCGTTTACCCTTTTGCCAAACGTTTCACGTGGTGGCCGCAGGTTTTCCTTGGCATCGCATTTAACTGGGGCGCGCTGCTGGCCTGGACCGCCCATACCGGCAGCCTCGGCGCGCCTGCGGTGGTGCTCTATGCTGCGGGCATCGCGTGGACGCTTTTTTATGACACGATCTATGCCCATCAGGACAAGGAAGATGACGCCCTGATCGGGGTCAAATCCACAGCCCGCCTGTTCGGAGACAATACCGGCCATTGGCTGCGGCGCTTCCTGATCGCCACCGTGGGCCTGATGGGGCTGGCGGTGATCTTTGCCCTGCGCGATTCCGCATCCTTTCTGGCGATGGTCATCGCGCTTGGCGGTCCTTGGGCAATGGGGTGGCATATGGCGTGGCAGTTGCGTGGCATTGACATCAACGACAACGACAAGCTTCTGCGCCTGTTTCGTGTGAACCGCGATACCGGCATGATCCCGCTGGTGTTTTTTGCCGCAGCCCTGCTGGCGTGATTGCACCCCTGTCCCCTCGGGCGTATCAAAGGCTCCAACGTTAACGGTTTCAGAAACGAGCTTATGCGCCTATCTGCACTCCTGATCATCGCGATGACCTTTACCGCCGCTGCGACCGTGTCATTGGTGGCCGCGAATTTTTCGGTAACCCTGATCGAGGAAAACTCCGAGATCGGCGTGCGTGATGCGCTTGATGCAAAAGAGATGACATGGGCCGAAGTGCAGGCAGACGGGTTGCAGGTCACCCTGTCGGGCACCGCGCCGGACGAAGTCGCGCGGTTCAATGCGCTAAGCACCGCAGGCACCATCGTCGATGCTGCCCGCGTGATTGACCAGATGGATGTGACCGCGCAGGCCGCAATCGCCGCGCCGAAATTCTCGGTCGAGATTTTGCGCAATGATTCCGGCGTCTCGATCATCGGGCTGATTCCCACGACCACCGACCGCGATGCGGCCATCGACCGTTTCCAATCCATCGCCGGTCAAGATCATGTCGCGGACCTACTGGAATCAGCGAATTACCCTGCCCCCGACGGATGGGAAGACGCCTTTGGTTTCGCCATTTCCGCGATGGAGAAACTGCCCCGTGCCAAAGTCTCTGCCGAAGCGGGGCGTGTGGCGATCACGGCCATTTCCGACAGCGCAGAAGCCAAAGCACGGCTGGAAAACCAGCTGAAACGTGCGGCCCCTCCCGGGCTGACGGTGACACTGGAGATCGCCGCGCCGCGCCCGGTGATCACCCCCTTTACCCTGCGCTTCCAGATCGAGGAAGACAGCACCGGCTTTGACGCCTGCAGCGCGGATACCGAACAGGCCAGCGCCCGGATCCTCAAGGCGGCCGTTGCGGCTGGCGCACCGGGGTCGGCACGCTGCACGGTGGGTCTTGGCGTGCCAAGCCCGCGGTGGTCGGAAGCCGTGGAGAAAGCCATCGGCGCGTTGTCCAAGATCGGTGGCGGCTCCGTCAGCTTTGCCGATGCCGATATCAGCCTGATCGCCGCCGAAGGCACCGAACGCGCCGTCTTTGACCGCGTCGTCGGAGAGCTGGAAAACGCCCTGCCTGACGTCTTTGCTTTGAATGCCCGCCTGCCCCAAACCGTCGACCCCGACGCCGGCCCGCCCGAATTCGTCGCCACGCTCTCGCCCGAAGGTCAGGTGCAGTTGCGCGGCCGTCTGACAGACGATGCGCTGCGCGAATTGGCCGATAGCTACGCCAAGGCGAGCTTTGGCTCGGACAAGGTCTATACCGCCGCGCGGATTGTCGATGATCTGCCCGCCGATTGGCCGACGCGCGTGCTGTCGGCACTGGATGCGCTGTCCAAGCTCGCCAACGGGACGGTCATCGTAACCCCCGATAGCGTCAGCGTCGCGGGCAACACCGGTAACCCCGATGCCAGCACGCAGATCGCAACCTTGTTGGCGGGCAAACTGGGCGAAGGCAAAGACTATGAGGTCAAAGTCGCCTATCAAGAAAAGCTCGACCCCGTTCTGGGCCTGCCCACCCCGCAGGAATGCGAGGCCGAGATCGGCAAGGTTGTGGCCAAGGGCAAGATCAACTTCGAACCCGGCAGCGCCACCATTGACGCCTCGGCGCTTGGTACGATGGATCAAATTGCCGAAATCCTGCAAGACTGCCGCGACATAGCACTTGAGGTACAGGGCTATACTGACAGCCAAGGCCGCGAGGAAATGAACCTCGCGCTCAGCCAGTCGCGGGCCCAATCGGTGCTGAACGAACTGCGCGCCCGCCGCGTAATCACCGGCTCCTTCGTGGCCAAGGGCTATGGCGAAGAATCGCCCGTTGCCTCCAACGACACCGAAGAAGGCCGCGAGGCGAACCGCCGGATCGAATTTAAGCTGATCAATGAAGGCCCGTCGGAAGATTCTGACGAAACAGCGCTGGAAAATGGCGCGGATACAGGCGATACAGACACACCATCCGACCAGACCCAAGAAGGCAACTAACATGAGCAGAACCGAATTTGTCATCGCGACAGCGATTATCCTATTCGTCGCCTTCTGCCTTGGATGGTTTGCCAACTGGCTGCTGCACCGCTTTACCCGCGTGGCGGCCGACGATGTCGCCCAGCTTGACCGGATGAGCCAGGAATTGCACGAAGCCGAAGAAACCCGCGATCAGGCGATCACCTATCTGCAACAGCGCGAGGCAGAGCTGACGAACCAGCTCAACCAGACCGAGGCAGAGCTGCGCGCGGCGATGGACGGGTTGCGCGATGCGCGCCACGAAGCGGAAGAAATGCGCGCCTATATCGATCGTCAACAGGCCAGCTAAAGGGCCGTCGTGCCGCTTACCACCGGGCCAGCGCGTCTTCGTCTTCTGCCTTTGATGCAACCCAATCCGCCCCTTTGGCAGTGATCTCACGCTTCCAGAAGGGTGCGCGCGACTTCAGGTAATCCATCAGGAATTCAGCCGCTTCAAACGCATCCTTGCGGTGGCGCGCAGCGGTGGCGACCATCATGATCATCTCGCCCGGCAGCAGTCGGCCGAAGCGGTGAATGACCAGCGCATCCCCCAGCGAAAACCGCGCTATCGCGGTTTCGGCCATCTCGGTCAGGGCAGATTCGGTCATGCCGGGGTAGTGTTCAATCTCCATCGCCTGCAACGGATCATCGGGCAGATCGCGCACGATGCCGGTGAAGGTCACGATGGCTCCCATATCCCGATGACCGGCAGCAAAATCCTGGCTTTCCTGCCCCAGATCAAAACCCGCTTCCTGAACCGAGATCTTCATCTCAGCCCCCTGTCATCGGCGGGAAAAACGCTACTTCGCGCACCCCTTCTAACAAGGCATCGAAATCGGCAAGTTCCTGATCCACGGCGACACGCAGGCCGGACAGATCGGAAAAAGCGACCGCATAGCGCTCTTCGCGCGCGCGCAACTCCTCTACAAGGTCCAGAACAGTGCGGGCCGACGTCTCGACCTTCTCACGAGGAAGCCCGATACGTTCGCGAACCCATGCAAAATACAAGATATTCATCAGCGTGGCTCCACCAGATGGGGCATGGATTTGCGCAGATAATCATAGCCGGTGATCGCCGTCAGCGCCGCTGCAACCCAAAGCAGCGCCAACCCGACCCGGCCGGCCCAGATCATCCCGTGGAACTTCCAGGTGAGCCCTAGAACGTCCTCTTCCTCACCAGAGAGTATGGCGCCGACCAAGGCATTATCCATGCCGAAAATCGACATGCCAAAGTAATGTTCGAACAGCCCCTGCCCGAACAACACGGCGATCGCGACCATCTGCGCGGTTGTCTTCCACTTGGCCAGCGCCGTGACCTTCAAGGTGCCGGACACATCCCCCAGAAACTCCCGCAGGCCCGAAACAAAGACTTCGCGAAACAGGATCACGGTGGCAGGGAGCACCAGCCATGGCGACCAGCTTGAAACCGCGACGATCACCATCAGCGCAATCACCACCATCGCCTTGTCGGCAATCGGGTCCAGCATGGTCCCCAGCTTGGTTTCCTGCCCCCACGCGCGCGCAAGATAGCCGTCAAACCAATCGGTGACCGCTGCGGCGATGAATAGGAACATCGCCAAAGCGTCCGCATAGGGACGCGAAAAATACAAGAACATCACAGCCACACCCGGGGCCGCGACAAGACGCAAGAGCGTCAGGATATTGGGGATATTCCACTTCATAGCGTCACCCTACAGTGGCAAGACGACAGGGGAAAGTGCCAAGATATCGCCTTCATTTTGCAAAATAAACTCCCCGCGGAGCGACCTGCCCCCACCGCGTGCCCGAAGGCTGAAATTTCGGGCTATCCGCGTTCGTGGAAAAACGCATAAATCCGTTCGGCCAACGCAACCGACACCCCGTCGACGGCCTTCAAGTCGCTCAAGTTCGCGCGACCAACGGCCTTGGCTGACCCGAAATGGGCCAGCAGCGCGCGTTTGCGGGCGGCACCGACGCCGGGCACGTCATCAAGGGGCGTCGCCCCCACGGCCTTGGCACGTTTGGCGCGGTGGGTGCCGATGGCGAAACGGTGGGCTTCGTCGCGCAAACGCTGGATGAAATACAAAACCGGATCATTATGCCGCAAGGCCATCGGGCGCTCGCCGACGCGGTAAAATTCCTCTTTGCCCGCATCACGATCGACACCTTTGGCCACGCCGACCATCGGAATATCCTCGACCCCGTATTCGCGCATGATGGACGCCACAGCACTCACCTGCCCTGCACCACCGTCGATCAACAGCAGGTCAGGCCACATACCTAGCTTGCGGTCCGGGTCTTCCTTGAGCAACCGTTTGAAACGACGGGTCAGCACCTCTTTCATCATGCCAAAGTCATCCCCCGGCGTCAGGTCATCGCCGCGAATGTTGAACTTGCGGTACTGATTTTTCATCATCCCGTCGGGGCCGGCGACAATCATACCGCCAACCGCGTTCGTCCCCTGGATGTGGGAGTTATCGTAGACCTCGATCCGTTGCGGCGGCGCAGGCAGATCAAAGGCGTCAGCGATACCTTTAAGAAGGTTCGTCTGGGTCGCTGTCTCTGCCAGTTTACGCGCCAAAGATTCGCGGGCGTTGCGCAGCGCCCCATCGACCAGCTCTGCTTTTTCGCCACGTTTGGGGACCACGATGTCAACTTTACGCCCCAGCTTCCCCGACAGCGCCTCGACCATCAGATCGGGGCTTTCGATGTCGTTCGACAGGATCAGCTGACGCGGTGGTTCGCGGGTGTCATAGAACTGACCGATAAAAGCCTCCAGCACCTCGGCGGCATCCACATCGGGGCCCACACGGGGATAGTAGTCGCGGTTCCCCCAGTTCTGGTTGGCGCGGATAAAGAAGACCTGCACGCAAGCCTGCCCCTGATCCAGGTGCAGCGCGATAATATCCGCTTCCGCAACGCCTTGCGGGTTGATCCCCTGTGCCGTTTGCACCTGCGTCAGCGCCTTGATCCGGTCGCGCAGGGCGGCGGCGCGTTCAAACTCCATCGCCTCCGACGCCTCGGCCATCTCGGTCGCCAGCCTGCCCTGAATATCGGTGGACTTACCGTTAAGGAATTTCTCCGCGTCCTGCACCGTCTTGCGATATTCCTCGGGCGAGATCTTACCCACACAGGGGGCAGAGCAGCGCTTGATCTGATGCTGCAAACAGGGGCGCGAGCGGCTTTCGAACATCGCGTCAGAGCAATCGCGCAGCAGGAACACCCGTTGCAGCTGGTTCAGCGTACGGTTCACCGCACCGGCGCTGGCGAAGGGCCCGTAGTAATTGCCCTTTTCCTTTTTGGCCCCACGGTGCTTTTTGATCTGCGGATAATCATGCGTGGCCGTGACCAAAATATTGGGAAAGCTCTTGTCATCGCGCAGCAGCACGTTGAATTTCGGCTTGAGCTGTTTGATCAGGTTCTGTTCAAGCAGCAACGCCTCGGTCTCTGTTTTCGTGGTCAGAAACATCATCGACGCGGTGTTTGATATCATCCGCGCGATCCGGCCCGAATGACCTGACGGACGCGCGTAGTTGCTCACCCGCGCGCGCAGATTCCGCGCCTTGCCCACGTAAAGGACACGGCTTTCCGAATCGAGCATCCGGTACACACCAGGAGAGCCATCAATCGTTTTCAGGTACGATTGAATCACCTCATGGCCGGTTTTGGGTTTTTCGTTAGCGTCTGACATTGATTCGAGCGTTCGGACCTTTTGGCTGCAACAGTGTTAGCGGTAGGACAAGATTAAACATACCCACGACTCTTGTGGATAACCTTGCAGATAACTTTCAAACAGCGCGGATTTTCCCATGTATTAATGGGGCTTCCGGTGTTTGCCTAATTTTTAGGCATATGTGCAAGCCATTGACTTTAGACGTTATTTTTATTAACACTTTCCAACCCACTGAAAACACGCCCCTTTTTGTAACGGTTTTGTTACCGATGTGACCGCGGTGCACAACTTGCGTGGAAAGCCTATTCTAGGCCTTGCGCGTCGGGGGTTTTCCAGCCTAGGTGCTGCCCCCCGTCAGTGCAGATCAACTGCCCCGTAACCGACGGCGCATCAATGAAATAGCCCAATGCAGCGGTAATATCGCGGGGATTCGCCCCCCGTTCGAGAATCACCTTGGACCGCTGTCGCGCAAAGTGTTCGTCGGTCTGCTTGGCCCCCTTCAGGGTCGGCCCAGGACCGATTGCATTGACCCGTATCGCCGGTGCCAGTGCTTGGGAAGATGTCTGGGTCAGCGCCCACAACCCCATTTTTCCGATGGTATATGTCATGAACTCCGGCGTGAGCTTGCGCACACGCTGGTCCAGCATATTGATGATCAGCCCCGCGGCGACGGGCTCGTCCTGTGCGTCAGTCTCCGGCGCCAAGCCTTGCGCGGCCATGGCCTGCGTCAGAATGAAAGGTGCCCGCAGGTTGCTGCCGATATGGCGGTGCCAGCTTTCCTCTGTCGCGGTAGAAATGTTGTCGTATTCAAAAATCGACGCGTTGTTCACTAGGCAGGTGATCGGCCCGCCAAGTGCCCCTGCCGCGCGTGGCAGCAGATCATGCGTCGCGGTCTCGTCCAGCAGATCGGCTTGTAGGGCGACAGCCTGCCGCCCCTTTGCCTTCAACTCGGACACAACCTCGTCGGCACCGTCGGACGAGCTGTTGTAATGCACCGCAACGTCATACCCGCGATCCCCGAGATATAGCGCCATCGCACGCCCCAAGCGGGCTCCGGCTCCGGTTACCAACGCGTGTTTCATACCGCACCTCTTTTAGATCAGAACAGCCGCCATATAGCCCGCATAGACGGCACATAGAACGATGCCCCAGATGCGGTTGATGTCACGCCCCAGATACACAAAGGGGATCAACAGCAGCGACGCCCCCAGCATGACCCACAGATCGAACCGCAGGAATTCCGGATCAACATGGATCGGCCCTACAAGGCTCGCGATACCGATAATGCCCAGCAGGTTGAACAGGTTGGACCCGATCACGTTACCCAAGGCGACATCAGCCTGACGACGCAGCGCTGCCATAACGGTCGTTGCGAGCTCGGGCATCGAGGTCCCGATCGCCACCAGCGTCAGTCCTATGACCGTGTCGCTAACCCCGTAGGCGCGCGCGATCATGGACGCATTATCCACCAGCAGCCCCGCCCCGAGGGGCAAACCCACCAACCCGAGCACAAGGAATACCGCAATGCGCCAGCCCGGCATATCGGGATCGGCCCCTTCGGGCTCTTCCAGGTCCGCGGCGGCAGCGTTTTTACATTCGCGGCGATGCTCTTTGCCGTCGCGGTACATGTCGTACAGCACATAGGCCAAGGCCCCCAGCAACACGAAACCCGCCCAGAAATCGAAAACGCCACGATATGCCAGCCCGATGAACAACACCGAAGCGGCAATCATCATGTTGAACGTCTTGCGCGTGCTACACTCTGACGTGTGCATCGTCGCCAGCAAGGCGGGCACCCCGAGCACCAGCAGGATGTTCGCGGTGTTCGACCCCACGACATTGCCCAATGCGATCCCCGGTGAATCGTCCAGCACCGCCTTGATCGACACCAGCAATTCGGGCGCAGACGTCCCGAACGCCACAATCGTCAGGCTGACGATCAAAGCGGGCACGCCGAGGCGCAGGGACAGGTTGACCGCCCCCTTAACCAACGCATCCCCGGCCAGCAACAAAATCACCAGCCCCAAAACACTTAGAACCCAAGGCATAATCATCCGCGTTTACCCCCGCATCCGCAGGGAGTTTTCCCAATGCGATAGCGTCCACAATTATTACATTTCTTCTGGCTCAGGCGCTTACCGCCCAACCAGTGCATCTTTCCAAACCATGCGAGCGTGCCCATGGCGACCAGAAACAATAAGACAATCTTAAAGACCATGCGTCAGAGCCCGAACCGCGCATAGGCCGCGCGCTCTTCAATACTGTCGACCGCGTCGCCGATGATCTGCGCACCAAATCGGGACAGCAGCCCCTTTTTGGTGCCGTAGCGGTTGAACTTCACCTTGTCGCCAAAGCGTTGCTTGATCATCGGGCGCAGGTGGCCGATGCCGTCGATCAGCCCCAGCTCGGTGGCGCGTTTCGCCAGCCAGACCTCTCCGGTGAACAGGTCAGTGTCAGAGGAAAGCTTGCTCCCGCGGCGTGATGTAACGTGATCGATGAAGTTCCCGTGGATATCCTCCAGCAGTTGCTTCAACCGCGCGACATCTTCGGGCTTTTCAGGGCGGAACGGGTCGAGCATGGATTTGGACTGGCCTGCGGTATAAACCCGCCGCTCTACCCCGTGGCGTTGGATAAATTCATCCGCACCAAAAGACGCCGAAATCACACCGATGGACCCCAGAACGGAACTGGGATCGGCATAGATTTCACCCGCAGCCGCGGCCAACCAATAGCCGCCAGAGGCCGCGACATCTTCGACAAAGGCGATGACGGGGATGTTCTTTTCGTCGGCCAGACGCCGGATGCGCGCGCCGATCAACGACGATTGTACCGGGCTACCGCCGGGACTGCTGATTTCCAAAACCACAGCCGCGGGTTTGCCGCGGTTGAATGCCTTGTCGATGGCGGGGCCAATGCCGCTGTCGTTCAGGCCACCACGGGTGCGGCCCCCGATCACGCCAGACAGTCGCACCACGGAAACCGTCGGACGGGAGGCCAAAAAGGGAAGGTATTTTATCATACCTTCCCATGTAGAGTGCACCATACCTGCAAACAAGGAGGGCACCCGATACTTACTGCCTAATCCGCCAGCCGGTACGGAAAATCCAACCGATCACCGCAAGACACAGCGCCGTAAAGCCCGCGATGGCCAAAAGGCTGGTTACAATCGGCACATCCGCCGATCCGAAGAAGGCCCAGCGGAAGCCCGAGATCAGATACACCACCGGGTTAAAGTGAGAGATCACCTGCCACACCGGCGGCAGCATAGAGATCGAATAGAACGATCCCCCAAGGAAGACCAAGGGCGTCACAATCAACAGCGGCACAAGCTGCAACTGTTCAAAGTTGCCCGCCCAGATCCCGATGATGAAGCCCATCAGCGAAAAGCTGATGCAGGTCAGTACCAGAAAGGCCACCATCCAGATCGGATGCTGAATGGTGATGTCCACAAAGAAGAACGCCGTGAGCAGGATGATCACCCCGATAAACAGTGCCTTGGTCGCCGCAGCCCCGACATAGCCGCAGACAATTTCGATAAAGTTAACCGGCGCGGATAAAAGTTCGAACACGGTGCCGATGAACTTGGGGAAATAGATGCCAAAGGACGCGTTCGAGATCGATTGCGTGATCACGCTCAGCATGATCAGCCCCGGTACGATGAACGCGCCATAGCTGATGCCTTCTACCTCTTGGATGCGGCTGCCGATCGCCGCGCCGAACACTACGAAATACAGCGACGTCGACAACACCGGAGAGATCAGACTCTGCGTGATCGTGCGAAAGAAGCGCGCCATTTCAAACGTGTAGATGGATTTGACAGCGATCCAGTTCATGCCGCGTCCTCCTTGACCAGATCGACAAAAATATCCTCAAGACTGCTTTGCGACGTCTCAAGATCAGACAGCACAAGCCCCGCGGCCGCGACATCGGACAAGAGCTTGGTGATGCCCGTCCGCTCTGCCCGCGTGTCATAGGAATAGATCAACGCGTGCCCGTCGTCGGACAGGGTCAGCGCGTCAGAGACAAGACTGTCGGGGATCGCGTCAATCGGCTGGGTCAACTGCACCACCAACTGCTTTTTCCCCATGCGTGACATCAACGTGTCTTTATCCTCGACCAGCAGGAGCTCGCCGTGGGCGATCACACCGATCCGGTCGGCAATCGCCTCGGCTTCCTCGATATAGTGGGTGGTGAGGATGATGGTCACGCCGCTGGCTTTCAGGTCCGCGACGATGTTCCACATATCGCGGCGCAGTTCTACATCCACGCCGGCGGTGGGTTCGTCCAAGAACAGGACGCGGGGCTCGTGTGCCAAAGCCTTGGCAATCAAGACACGACGTTTCATCCCGCCCGACAGGGCGCGGATCTGGCTGTCTTTCTTGTCCCACAGCGATAGCTGCCGCAGGATCTTTTCAACTGCTGCATCATCCTTGGGTTTCCCAAACAACCCGCGCGAGAAACGCACAGTGCTGATGACTTTTTCAAAGGGTTCAAGGTTGATCTCTTGCGGTACCAGCCCGATCATCGACCGCGCACCACGGTAGTCGTTTACCGTGTCGAAACCGCCCACAGTGACGCTACCGCCTGTGCCGGTCGTGATCCCGCAAATAGTTGAAATAAGTGTTGTTTTCCCTGCGCCATTAGGGCCAAGCAGGGCAAGGATTTCGCCCTCTCGGATGTTCAGCGACACGCCTTTCAGCGCCTCGAACCCATCTGCATAGGCCTTGCGCAGGTCGGTGATCTTTACGATGTCAGGCATGGGCGTCTCCGGTGTTGTTGGCCGGAAACTAGACTGATTATTCCAAAGTGAACAGGCCCTACCCGTCAGCTTTTGCTGCGGCCGAACCAGCCCTTTTTCTCGGCTGGTGCATCCGCTGCCTCTGCCGCTTCCGCCGGCGCATCCTCGGCTGGGCCCTCAAGCGTTTCTTGCAGGTTGTTAAAGAACTGGTCCGCCATCTTTTTGGCAAACCCGTCGATGATCCGGCTGCCAAGCTGTGCAAGCTTGCCGCCGACCTTGGCCTCGACCTCATAGGAAAGCTCGGTCCCGCCATCGACAGCAGCCAGCGTCACGTCCGCCTCACCCTTGGCAAACCCGGCAGCACCGCCTTTGCCTTCGCCGCTGATCTTGATCGACTGGTCGGGCACCATATCGGTCATGGTGACCTGCCCCTTGAACGTGGCTTTGACGGGGCCGACCTTCTGCACCACGGTCGCCTCGAACCCTTCTTCCGGCGATCCGGTCACCTCGGTCGCGCCGGGGACGCATTTGATCAGCATGTCAGGGTCCAGCAGCGCGGCATATACCTCTGCCGGGCTGGCTGCGATCTGGCGGGTCTCTGACATTTTCATGGGGGCTCTCCGTTGATGGCTTTGCGACAACCTAGCGCACATCAATTGGCGACGCCAAGGTCAAACGCGCGGGTCCGGCTATTGCGATAGGGGCGCTAAAGATCTCAACAGTCGCCACATCGCCAATAATGCGCAGACCCTAACTGACCCGTACGATGACCTTGCCCGTCGCCTTGCGCGTGCGCAGCAGATCCAGCGCTTCGTTCGCTTGATCCAGCGGCAGTACGTGGCTCACATGGGGTTTCAGCTTGCCCGCGCTATACCAGTCGATCAGCACCTTGAAGCTGTCTGTCAGCACCTGCGGTTTGAAGTTCTTGTACCCGCCCCAGAAAAAACCCAGCACGTCGATGTTCTTGACCAGCAGGATATTGGCAGGGATCTGCGGCACCTCGCCCGAGGCAAACCCAAGCGGCAGGATACGGGCCTCGGGGTTGCAGGCCCGCAGTGCCGCCTTGAACTGGTCGCCGCCGATCGGGTCATAGACCACATCTGCCCCGCCCAAGGATTTCACCACCTCGCGGATGTCATCGGTTTCTGAATCGATCAGATGGTCGGCCCCGGCAGCGCGGCAAATCTCCAGCTTGGCCGCACCACGGGCGCAAGCGATGACCTCTGCCCCCATGAGCTTGCCCAGCTCTACTGCCGTCAGCCCGACCCCGCCTGATGCACCCAGCACCAGCAGACGTTCCCCCGGTTGCAGCCGCGCCTTATAGTCCAGCGCCACATGGCTGGTGCCATAGGCCACAAGAAAGGCCGCGGCATCCTCGGCCGGCATATCGTCGGGGATCGGCACGCAGACATTGGCGGGAATGGCGGCATATTCGGCCAGCCCTAGCAGGCCGCTATAAGCCGCGATACGTTGACCAACCGCCAGATCGGTCACGCCCTCCCCCACGGCGGCGACGCTGCCCGAAAGCTCCATCCCCAGCGTGAAGGGCAGATCCGGCTTTTGCTGATAGGTGCCCTTGATCATCAGCAGGTCACCAAAGTTCAACCCGCAGGCATCGACCTTGATCAACACTTCGCCAGCGGCGGGGACGGGCATTTCCAGCTCTTGCTCGGACAGGGGCTGGTCATAGGCGGTGACTTGCATGGCGCGCATCTGGGGATCCTCTTGCTATTTCACGCAAAAGGGCCAGAGCATTGGCGGCTTTGCAACCCCCTTGCCCCGGCCCTTGTGAAATTACCCAACGGCAGATGCCCGGCCCCGCCATGCCCCCCTCAGGGCATGATCATCAGCCGGATCCCATAGGCCACCAGTCCAAGCGCTGCGACGCTCAGCACCCAGATCAGGACAAACCACCCGGTGCGTGTTATCCAGTTGCGTCGCATCAGTGGTAACCCTCTTCGGGGTCGATCTTCCCGCGGAACACCCAGTAGGTATAGATCGTGTAAGACAGGATCATCGGCAGCAGGACCAAAGTGCCGACCAAGGCAAACTTGAGGCTGCTGTCAGGTGCCGCGGCCTCGACGATGGTCAGCGAGGAAGGCACGATATAGGGGTAGAAGCTGATCCCGATCCCGATAAAGCCCAGCACGAACAGCGCCAGCGCGCAGAGGAACGGCGTCACGTCCCAATGACGTTGCAGCCCGTGGAACAGCCCATAGACGGCTGCGGCCACCAAGGCAGGCACCAGAAAGCTGAAAATCGCGGTCGGAAAGGCGAACCAGCGGCCAAAGAAAGCGTCGTTCAGGAAGGGCGTCCAAAGGCTGACGAGCCCCATGAACACCAGTGTCGCAATGGCAAAGGGCCAGGCCAGCCGCCGCATATGCGCCTGAATACGGCCCTCCAGCTTCATGTTCAGCCAAGTCGCGCCCAGCATCGCATAGCCGACGGTCACCGCGAAACCGGTCAGGACAGAGAAGGGCGTCAGCCAGTCCCACCAGCCGCCGGCATAGGCGCGGTTCTCGATCTCGATCCCCTGCACCAGCGCGCCAAGCGCGATCCCCTGACACATGGAGGCCACCAGCGAGCCCCCGAAGAACGAGATGTCCCACAGATGTTTGCCCCGCACCGTGCGCCAGCGGTATTCGAAAGCGACGCCACGAAAGACCAACCCCAGCAGCATCAGGATGATCGGCATATAAAGCGCGGGCATCACCGTGGCATAGGCCAGCGGGAAGACGGCGAACAAACCGCCGCCGCCCAGAACCAGCCACGTTTCATTGCCGTCCCAGATCGGCGCGACAGAGTTCATCATCACGTCACGTTCGCCCTCGTCCTTGGACAGCGGGAACAGCAGCCCGACCCCAAGGTCGAAGCCGTCGAGAATGACATAGATCAGCACCGCAAGCGCGATGATGCCGGCCCAGATAAACGAAAGCTCTAATCCAAACATCTGCTGTCTCCTACTCTGACGCTGCTATGTCTTGGGTCTTGTCCTGCGCTACCGGAGTCGTCCCCGCCGCGCGGACGGGGCCGTCGGTGAGCTCTTCCTGCGCGCCCACATGGGGGCGTTTGCGCATCAGCCCGAGGATATAGAACACCCCCGCCCCGAAGACGAAGAAATAGACCACGATGAACGAGATCAACGATGCACCAACCGCAGGCGCGCTGACCGGAGCAAGGCTGTCACTGGTGCGCAGCAGCCCGTAGACGGTAAAGGGCTGACGCCCGACCTCGGTCGTGATCCACCCGGCCAACACCGCGACAAAGCCCATCGGCCCCATGACAATCGCCGCCCGATGCAACCAGCGCGAGCTGTGCAGCGTCCCGCGCCAGCGCGCGATCCCGCCCCAAAGGCCAAAACCCAGCATGGCAAATCCAAGCCCCACCATCACCCGGAACGAGAAAAAGACGATGGCAACCGGCGGCTCGTCCTCGTCAGGGATTGTGTCCAGCCCGGCCAGCGGCGCGTTCAGGTCATGCTTGAGGATCAGCGACGAGAGTTTCGGCACCTCGATGGCGTAATCGACCCGTTTTTCTGCCTGATTGGGGATGCCGAACAGGATCAGCGGCGCGCCGTCGGGGTGGCTGTCGAAATGCCCTTCCATCGCCATGACCTTGGCGGGCTGATGCTCTAGCGTGTTGATGCCGTGGAAATCCCCTGCCGCGATCTGCAAGGGGGTGACCAGCAGCAGCATCCACATCGCCATAGAGAACATGCGCCGCGATGCAGGCCCCTGATTGTCCTTCAGCAAATGCCACGCACCCACAGCGCCCACAACCAGCGCCGTCGTCAGATAAGCCGCCAGCACCATATGCAGCAAACGGTAGGGGAACGACGGGTTGAAGACGATCTTCCACCAATCCAGCGGAATGAACTGCCCCACATCGTTAAAGCCATAGCCCGCAGGGGTCTGCATCCAGCTGTTCACCGACAAGATCCAAGTGGCCGAAAGCAATGTGCCAAAGGCAACCATCGCTGTGGCAAACATATGCAGCCCCGGCCCGACCCGTTTCAGACCAAACAGCATGATGCCCAGAAAGCCGGCCTCAAGGAAGAAGGCCGACAGCACCTCATAGGCCATCAGCGGCCCGACCACCGGCCCCGCCTTGTCAGAGAAGACCGACCAGTTGGTGCCGAATTGATAGGACATCACAATGCCCGATACGACGCCCATGCCAAAGGCCACGGCAAAGATCTTTTTCCAGTAGTCGAAAAGCACCCTGTAGGTTTCGTCCTTGGTCCAAAGCCAAAGCGCATTCACCACCGCCAGAAAGCTGGCCAACCCGATCGAGAACGCCGGAAAAATAATGTGAAACGAAACGGTAAAGGCGAATTGGACCCGTGCCAGAACCTCGGCTGAAAACCCATCAAGCATGTCGTACCTCGTAGTGAATGGCCAAAAACAACGGGTTTCGGCCCTTACACCCTAGATAGCGCTGCACCCCTCATAAGTCACATGCTCAAATCGCCGCAGAAGACGTGCGTGCTATAGGGTGATGCGCACAAGAAGCCCCGGCGCGTTGTCCAGCAGCGCGATCTGCCCGCCGTGCAGTTTTACCACCCCCTCGACAAGGCTGAGCCCCAGACCGTTGCCCGGCGTGTGGCGGCTGGCATCCAATCGGTACAAGCGGCGCAGCACTTTGTCGCGCGCGTCTTCGGGGATGCCGGGGCCATTGTCGGCCACCTCGATCACAGGCCGCCCCTGCGTGCGGGAAAGCGTCAGGGTGATCTCGCTCCCCTCGGGCGTGTGGCGCATGGCATTTTCCAGCAGGTTCGACATCATCTGCCCCAACAGGTTCTTATCGCCCGAGACGGTGATTTGCGCGTCGGGCACGGCGCTGTGCAACCGCTGCTGCTTGGCCGCGGCGGCGGGCTCGTACACTTCGGTGAGGGTCTCGCAAAGCTGGTTCAGATCGACAGAGGCGAAATGCGACTTGGGCGACCCCGCCTCGACCGAAGCGATCTGCAACAGCGATTGAAAGACCGAAGCGATGCCCGCGACCTCCTCCTGCGCTTTGGTCAGCAAGATGCCTTCGTCCGTGTCTTCGGGCAGGCTGCGCGCCAGATCGTCCAGATGCACCGCGACGCGCTGGATCGGTGTCTTGAGGTCATGGGCAATGTCTGACGATACCTGCCGCAGCATCTGGGTTTGCGCCTCTTGTGCGCCTGCCATCTGGTTCACCTTGCTGCCGATACGTTGCAGATCATCGGCCCACCCCGGCGACACGGTCACCCGCGCGGCAAGATCGCCGGTCGTCAGGTCATCCAGCGTGCGTCCGATAACATCCACATGCCGCTTGCTGCGCCGCGCCAGATAAAGCCCGCCCGACAAGGCGACCAGCACCGTGGGCAGCAGGCTGATCAGCAGGATATTCAGGAACACCGTGCGCAGCCCTTCGATCTGTGCGCGGCTACGGGCGACGGTCAACTGCCCGCCGTAAAGCGGCGTTGTCAGCGACAGGTAGACCCCGTCATATTCGGCCCGTCCCTCGGCCAGCGACACGATATGATAGCCTTCGTCATCCCGCGCGATGGCCCCGTTGCCATAGATGCGCCCCGACGGGGTGATATAGCTAAGCACAACGCGGCTGGGATCGGCGTCGCGCGATTCAGCGTCCACCAGCAGGGCCACGGCGCGGGCATTGGGGGCCGCGCGAAAGCCCGCGATATCCTGTTCAAGATCCGCACGGATCGCGGTTTCAAATGAATTCTGCGTCACCGCATAGCTGGCCGCCAACCCCATCAGGCTGACGGTCGAGAACAGCAAGACCAGCAGCAGCGCCAACCGCACCGGCATGGACCGCCAAAGCTGCGCCAGCCGCGCGGTCATCCGTCGATCCGGTAGCCGGCACCGCGCACGGTCTGGATCAGCTCACGATCAAAGGGTTTGTCCACCTTGGCCCGCAAACGGCTGATGTGGGTTTCGACAACGTTGGTCATCGGGTCAAAGCTGATGTCCCAGACCGCTTCAAGCAACATGGTCCGGGTCTGCACCCTGCCCTTGCGACGCAGCAGATGTTCAAGCAGGGCAAATTCACGAGGCAGCAGGTCGATCTCCTGTCCGGCGCGGGTCACCTTGCGGGTGATCAGTTGCATTTCAAGATCGCCTGCACGCAGCACGGTTTCCTGCTCCATCGCCTGCGGACGGCGCGCAAGAGCGGTGACACGCGCCGAAAGCTCGCCAAAGGCGAAGGGTTTGACAAGATAGTCGTCGCCGCCTGCGTTCAATCCGCTGATACGGTCATCGACGCTGCCCATGGCGGTCAGAAACAGCACCGGCGTCAAGTTACCCGCGCCACGCAAGGTCTTGACCAGCGTCAGCCCGTCGATCTCTGGCAGCATCCGGTCGACGATCAGCACGTCGTAAGCACCCGAGGTCGCCTGTATCAGCCCCTCGCGCCCTTCAGCGACAAGATCAACGGTATGCCCTTCTTCGCGCAACCCCCGCGCGATATAGGTTCCGGTGGTGGCATCATCTTCGACGACAAGCAGTTTCATATACAATGGTCCATTGAGGCTTTGATCCTTCGATACCTGATATAGGGCGTGCTGCCACCTGCGAGAGACAAGTTTACACATTTGTATAGCCCGCAAAAACCCGCTGTTAGAATGGGCTGCCATTTGGGTGTCATCCCTGAAGACGAAGGAACCACGCATGACATCTCTTTTCTCCTCCCCTCGCCGCGCCGCACCCTTTGTGCTCGCAGCGGCCCTCGCCTCTACCTCGGCCATGACGCTTGCCCCGACGGCGGCTCTGGCGGTGCCCGCTGGCGGCTATGCCGATCTGGTCGAACAAATCTCACCCGCTGTTGTATTCATCGAGGTAACCGGCACGGCAGAGCAGACCAGCGCGCAGGTGCAACTGCCCGAAGGCATGCCAGAGGAACTGCGCAAACGTTTTGAGCAGTTGATGCCGCAAGGACCGGCTGGCGCACAGCCGATGCATGGGCTTGGATCGGGCTTTATCGTGTCCAAGGACGGAATGATCGTAACGAACAACCACGTTGTCACCGGTGCCGACACGGTCAAGGTCAAGCTGGCCGATGGCCGCAGCTTTGACGCCAAGGTGGTCGGCAGCGATGTGCTGACAGATATTGCCGTGCTCAAGGTCGAAGCGGATGTTGACCTTCCAGCGGTGAAATTCGGGTCTTCCGATGACATGCGCGTCGGCGACGAGGTGGTCGCCATGGGCAACCCCTTTGGTCTGGGTGGCACGGTCACCACCGGCATCATCTCGGCCAAGTCGCGCAATATCAACGCGGGCCCCTATGATGACTTTATCCAGACCGATGCGGCGATCAACCGTGGCAACTCCGGCGGGCCGCTGTTCAATAACGCGGGCGAAGTGATTGGCGTGAACACGGCAATCCTGTCGCCTGATGGCGGCTCTGTCGGGATCGGCTTTTCCGTACCATCCGATCTGGTGCAGGACATCGTGGCCGACCTGTCCGACGACGGGGAAATCACCCGCGGCTGGCTCGGCGTTCAAATCCGTCCGATGACGGCAGAGGTCGCGCAAGTGCTGGGGCTGGACGCGCCGAAAGGGGCGGTGATCGAAGCCATCGGCGATGACAGCCCGGCCAAGAAAGCCGGTCTTGAGAAAGGCGATATCATCCTGTCGTTCAACGACACAGAGATCAAGGAACTGCGCGATCTGACCCGCGCTGTGGCCGAAACCGATCCGGAAGCCAAAGCCGAGGTCATGGTCCTGCACAAGGGCAAAGAGGTCACGCGGACGGTCACCATCGGCACATTGGCCGATCAAAAAGCGTAAGCGTCTTCCAGCGGGCTTACCTCGTTCCCTGCTGGATTTGCCCGACCGCGTTCCCCAACGCGGCGGGCCCCACCGCCCGTCCCCCCGGTGCGGCAGACCACCTCCGACGCAGACCGTCGGGGGTGGTTTTCTTTTGGGCCCTCTGCGGAGGTTTAGATTGTCGCCTCGAACAGCTTGCGCAGGTTTTCCGTGGTCAATGTCACAGGGTTGCCACCGCAAGACGGGTCTTCAAGCGCCATCGCGACCAGATCGTCGATCCGGTCAGCGCTCACGCCCATTTCCGACAGTTTGCGCGGGATACCGAAGCTGTCGTTGAACTCCTGCACGAAGGCGCGGAAGCCGTCATAGCCGCCGTCGATCCCCAGATACCCTGCCGCGCGGTCAAAGCGTTCGCGGATTTCAGGCTCGTTCAGGTCCAGCACCGCGGGCATGCAGACCGCATTGGTGGTCCCGTGGTGCGTGTTGAACACCGCGCCGATCGGGTGGCTCATGGCGTGGATCGCGCCCAGACCCTTCTGGAACGCCGTCGCCCCCATCGCCGCCGCCGACATCAGCTGCGCGCGCGCTTCAATGTCTGTCCCGTCTGCATAGGCGCGCGGCAGATAGTCGATGACCAGCCGCATGCCCTCCAGCGCGATACCTTGCGACATGGGGTGGTAATGCGGGCTGCTAAACGCCTCGACGCAATGGGCAAAGGCATCAAGGCCGGTGCCTGCGGTGATATGTTTGGGCATCCCCACCGTCAGCTCGGGGTCGCAGATCACGATGCTGGGCAGCACTTTGGGGTGGAAAATGATCTTTTTCACATGGGTTTCAGAGTTGGTCAGAACCGACGCGCGCCCCACTTCGGACCCGGTGCCCGCCGTGGTGGGCACCGCGATGATCGGCGCGATGGCGTCGGCATCGGCGCGGGTCCACCAATCGCCCACATCCTCGTAATCCCACACAGGCCGCGACTGTCCCGCCATGAAGGCGACCATCTTGCCCAGATCGAGGCCAGAGCCACCGCCAAAGGCGATCACACCATCATGCCCGCCCTCGCGGTAGACCTTCAGCCCCGCCTCGAGGTTCAGCTCGGTCGGGTTTGCGTCCACTTCCGAGAACATCGCGCGGCCAAAGCCTGCGCCGTCCAGCAGATCCAGCGTGCGGGTCGTGATCTCCATCGAGGCAAGGCCCTTGTCCGTCACCAGCAAGGGGTTTTTCATCCCCGTGGCCACGCAGGCCTCTCCGATTTCAGAAATACGGCCCGCGCCAAAGCGGATGGCGGTGGGGTAGGACCAGTTGTTTTGCAGTGCCATAAGGATCAAGCCTTTTTCAGGTGGTAAGATTTGGGGCGCGTCAGCGCCTGATAGCCAAGCTCGGACAGGCCCGCGCCCTGCCCTGTGTCCTTGCAGCCGGTCCAGCACAGGGCCGGATCAAGGTAATCGCAGCGGTTCATGAACACGGTGCCGGTTTCCAGCTGCGCGCCGATGGTATCGGCAGCATCGGCGTCCTTGGTAAAGATCGCGGCGGTCAGCCCGAACTGGCAGTCGTTCATCAGCGCAATCGCTTCCGCGTCGTCCTTGACGGGCATGATGCCCACGACAGGGCCAAAGCTTTCGTCGCGCATCACGCGCATGTCGTGGGTGACGTTGGTCAGGATCTGCGGCGTGAGATACGCGCCGCCGTCATCCGCCTCAAAGGTATCGATCAGCGCGGTCGCACCGGCGGCGACGGCCTCGGAAATCTGGGCGCGCACCTCGGCGGCGAAACGGACGTTCGCCATGGGGCCGATATCGGTATCCGCCTCAAGCGGGTTGCCAAGCTTGAGCGCATTGACCCAAGCCACGGCCTTTTCGACAAAGGCATCATACAGGCTTTCGTGCACATAAATCCGTTCGATCCCGCAGCAGCACTGCCCCGCGTTGAACATCGCCCCATCCATCAGCCCGTCAACAGCGGCGTCGACATCCGCGTCGGCGCGCACATAGCCGGGGTCTTTGCCCCCCAGTTCGGTCGCGACGGGTGTGAAGGTGCCCGCGGCTGCAATCTCCATCGCCTTGCCGCCCCCGACCGATCCGGTGAAGTTCACGAAGCCGAACTGCCGTTCGGCGATCAGTGCCGAGGTGGTGTCGTGATCAAGAAAGACGTTCTGGAAGACATCGTCGGGGATGCCTGCGGCGTGGAAAGCTTCGGCCAGACGTTCACCCACTTGCAGGGTTTGGGTGGCGTGTTTCAGCACCACGGTATTCCCCGCGATCAGCGCTGGCGCGACCGTGTTGATCGCCGTCATATAGGGGTAGTTCCACGGGGCCACGACCAGCACAACACCGCGCGCCTCGCGGGTGATCTTGCGGGTGGCCTTGTCGCTGTCTTCGACAATCGTCGGGGCCAGCGCCTTTTCGGCGATGTCGGCCATATAGTTGCCGCGCTCGGCAAAGCCGCCAAACTCGCCGCCATAGCGCACGGGACGGCCCATCTGATGTGCCAGTTCCTGTGCCATACGATCGGTGGTTTTGCCCACCTCGGCAATGGCATCGCGCACCAGTTGGACACGTTCGGCCAAGGGGCGCGCGGCCCATGCGCCTTGTGCTGCCTTGGCGCGGGCGCAGACATCGCGCGCTGCCTCCAGCGACAGGACAGGGCGTTCAAGGTAAACCGATCCGTCAATCGGTGAGATACATTTCAAAGTGTTTGTCATCGTTTATGCTCGCTCAAATCCGCGGTTGATTTCCCAGTCGGTCACGACCTTGTCGTATTCCTCCTGCTCCCATTCGGCTGCGCGGGTGTAGTGGTCGACCACGTCGTCGCCAAGGGCCTCGCGCAGCATGGCAGAGTTGCGCAGCGTTTGGGTTGCGGCACGCAGGGTGCGGGGGATTTCGGTGACGTTGGCGTCTTCGTAGACATCGCCCATCGTCGGCTCTTGCAGGGGCAGCTTTTCCTCGATCCCCTTCAGCCCTGCCGCAAGCAGCACAGCCTGCGCCAGATAGGGGTTCAGGTCAGACCCGCCGATGCGACATTCAACACGAATCCCCTTGGTGCCATCGCCACACAGCCGGAAGCCCGCGGTGCGGTTATCGACAGACCAGACGGTTTTCGTAGGCGCAAAGGTGCCTTTGGCAAAGCGTTTGTAGCTGTTGATATAGGGCGCGAAGAAATACGTAATATCAGGGGCATAGGCGATCAGACCGGCCATGAAATGCTGCATCATCTGCGACATGCCCAGCTTGGCGTCCTTGTCATAGAACGCGGGCGTGCCGTCTTTCCACAGCGACATATGCACATGGCTGGACGACCCCACCTTATCCGCCGACCACTTGGGCAGGAAGGAGGCCGAGAACCCCTGCTGATAGGCGATCTCTTTCACCGCTTGTTTCGAAATCGTGTGGTGATCGGCACAGGCCAGCGCATCGGCATAGCGGATGTTAAGCTCTTGCTGGCCGACCTCGGCCTCACCCTTGGTGCATTCGACCGGGATCCCCGCCCCCACGAGATGGTTGCGCAGTGGCTGAAGGAAGCTTTCCTCCTTGGTGGTCTGGAAAAGGCAGTAGTCTTCGTTATGGCCGTTCAGGGGCACGAGGTTGGCGTATTTCTCTTTCTGCAAGGTGCGATAATCGCCCTCGAACAGAAAGAACTCAAGCTCGGTTGCCATCATCGCGTCAAAACCAAGCGCATCCAGTCGGGCGATCTGCTTTTTCAGCATGGCGCGCGGCGAATGGGAGACAGGTTCGTGGGTGTGGTGATCCAGCACATCGCCAAGCACCAGCACGGTTTTATCCAGCCACGGCACATGGCGCATGGTCGACAGATCAGGCCGCAGCACATAGTCGCCATAGCCGGTTTCCCAGCTGGTCGAGGCAAAGCCCTCGGGCGTGGACATCACCAGATCGGTTGCCAGCAGATAGTTGCAGCAATGCGTCTCCGCATGGGAATGATCGATAAAATTCGTGACGTGAAAACGCTTGCCCATCAGGCGGCCCTGCATGTCCACCAGTGCCACCAGCACCGTGTCCACCTCGCCTTTGGCGGCCAGGTCCTTGAGCGTGTCGAAAGTAAGGTTGCCCATCTGCAAACGTCCCTTTTGATGTGAGGGGGCGGCACAGATGCGCCGCCCCGATGGTCATGATGTCAAAGCCGGATCAGCCGAAAGTATAGGGCGGGCCCGCTTTCGAGATGACGTTGTTATAGTCGCGGAAAATCTGCACGATCTTGGCGGCCGTTTCGCCTTCTTCCGCCATCTCGTCCCAGAATTTCACCGCCGCTTCCTCGACCACTTTCCATTCATCCTGCGGTACGGATGTCAGCTCAAGCTTCTCGCCCGATGCACGCAGGCGCGCCTCGCCGCCCCAGTACCATTGGTTGCGGTAGGTGTGGCTCGCCTCGATCGCGGAATTCACGATCTGCTTGAGGTGGTCCGGCAGCTCTGCCCATTTCTCTGCGTTGACGAAGAACGACCCGATCCACGCCCCCGAGATGTTGTTGGTGCAGAAGTAGTTGGTCACATCGGCCCAGCCCACGGTGTAGTCTTCGGTGATGCCCGACCACGCCATACCGTCCAGCTCGCCCGTCTGCACCGCGACTTCGGCGTCCTCGTAGGGGATGTTGACCGGCACGACGCCGAATTGCGACAGGAAGCGACCCGCCGTCGGGAAGGTATACAGCTTCAGCCCGTCCATATCGGCCAGCGATTTGATCGGCTTGACGGTGTTGAAGTTACACGGGTCTTGCCCCGCCGCAGACAGCCAGTGCACGCCAACCTTGGCGTATTCCTCGCGCCAGATGTCGGCCAGACCGTATTGGTTGAACAGCACCGGCACGTCGAGCGCGTGTTTCGTTGCCAGCGGGAAATACCCGCCGAAGGACCGGACAGGCGTGGGCGACGCCATGGAGTCATCATCCGAGTGCACGCCGTCGATGGTACCGCGCTGCAGCGCTTGGAAAAGCTCGCCTGTGGGGACGATCTGGTCGGCATAGAAAAGCTCGATTTCCAGCTCACCTTGGGCAGCGGCGTTGATTGCGTCGATGGCCGGTTTCGTCACCTCTTCGCCAAGTGCGGACCCCGCATAGGTCTGGAAACGCCAGCGGATCGGCTCTTGGGCGTGCAGGATCGATGGTGCGGCAAGGGTTGCCGGACCGGCAACGGCGGCTCCTTTCAGGAACTTACGTCTTGTTGTCATGTCTCATACTCCTTGTTGGGGTTGGGATGAAAAGGGCCAGTTGCTCTGACCGCTTGGTTGTTAATGCTTATTTTCCATAGACATAGTCCGGCAGCCAAAGCGCGATCTGCGGGAAGATCATGACCACCGCGAGCGCCAGCACCATCACCCCGACAAAGGGGATGATCGACCGGTAGATATCGCGGATCGTGATCTCTGGCGGGGCCATTGCGCGCATCAGGAACAGGTTATAACCAAA
>NZ_DGMH01000042.1:392-3506 GCF_002388305.1 Sulfitobacter sp. UBA4523 | reverse complement strand
ACGATGACCAGCATCGCCGTGTCGTCCAGAAACGTCCCCATGACCAGAAACGACAGCTGCATCAGGATCAGGATCACCCAAGGGTTCAGACCCCATTGTTCGGTAAACAGGTTTTCAATCGCCTTGACCGCCCCAAGCCCGTCGAACACCGCACCAAAGGCCAGCGCGGCGAGGATGATCCACATGAACATGCAGGTGATCGCAAGGGTCTGGCGCACCGAAGTCTCGAACACCGCCCGCGTCATCCGTCCCTTGAGCACAGCAGCCAGAAAGGCCGCAATCGCACCAATGGCAGAGCTTTCGACAAGCGAGGTCCAGCCGTTCACAAAGGGCACCATCATCACGGCAAAGATCACGACCGGCAGCAGGCCCGCGCGCAGCAAGCGCAGCTTTTCGGGCCAACCCACATTGCGTTCCTCGGCGGAAAGGGCGGGGCCCAGATCGGGGTTCAGGCGGCAGCGGATGGCGATATAGATGATGAACATCGTGGCCATCATCAGCCCCGGGATCGCGCCAGCCAGCCACAATTGCCCCACAGGTTGCCGCGCGATCATGGCATAGAGCACCAGCACGACCGACGGCGGCACAAGGATACCGAGGCTGGACCCCGCCTGAATGACCCCTGTCACCATCAGCTTGTCATAGTTGCGTTTCAAAAGCTCGGGCAGCGCAATCGTGGCCCCAATCGCCATGCCCGCCACCGACAGGCCGTTCATGGCAGAGATCAGCACCATCAACCCGATCGTCCCGATGGCCAGCCCCCCGCGCAAACCGCCCATCCACACGTGAAACATTTTATATAGATCGTCGGCAATTTTACTTTCCGACAGCACGTACCCCATGAAGATGAACATCGGCAGGGTCAGCAGCGGATACCAACGCATCAGCTTGATCGCGGCAGAGAACCCGATGTCATAGCCGCCGCGATCCCCCCAAAGAAACAGCGCCGCAATCACCGCGACAAAGCCGATGGCCCCGAACACCCGCTGTCCGGTCAGCAGCATCAGCATCATGGTCGAAAACATCAGGATGGCGATCAACTCATAGGGCATCGCGGGTCTCCTCTGCCGATTTGAGGAAAAGGATGTCCTTGAACAGTTCAGAGACAGCTTGAAGCAGCATCAGGGTGATGCCGATGCACATGGTCACTTTGACCGGCCACATATAGGGACGCCACGCGGTCGGGCTGCGCTCCCCCCCGTATTTGAACGAATACATCGTGGATTCGATACCGCCCCACAGCAGGATCACCAGATAGATCAGCAGGAAAAAGACGGTGATACAGTCCGTCCAGGCCTTCTTGCGCGGGGTCAATTCGGCATAGAACAGGTCCATCCGAACGTTCGCGCCCATCTGCAAAGCATAAGGCCCGCCAAGGATGTAATAGCCCACCATCACGAACTGCGCCATTTCCAGCGTCCAGATCTGGGGCGAGGCGAATGTCTTGTTATAGGACGACCACAGCAGGATCCCCATGAGCACAAAAATCCCGTACATCATGATCCGGCCAAGGCCATAGTTAAAGCCGTCGACCACCCGGATATATCTGCGCATCGCGTTCATTCTGCAGCCTCGCTGTCGGGGATGGGAAAGGCTTGGGTCAGGCTTTCGGCCAGATGCCGCGCCATGGCCCGCGCTTTTTCGGGTGTATCGATCAGATCATTGCGAATCTCGATCATCACGGCGGGCAGCGCCTGCGCCTCGCCATGTTTTTCAAGCGTGTAGGTCACGCCGTCCGTCGCGGCATAGGGTTCGTTCAACGCCGACGCATATCGCCCCCGCGCCTGTTCAACCGCCAGCAAGGCCTGCGCGGCGGCGGGCTGCGCGTGGTAGAGAAAGCCAAGTTCAACCGCGCGGGTCGCCCCGTTATAGACAGGCGTAAAGCTGTGGATCGTGACCAGCACCGGCGCGGCTTGGGCGGGCTGCCAGCTTTCGCGAACACGGGCGACCGCATCGTGAAATGGCGTATGCACTTGGTCAAAACGCTGCTGTCGTCCGGCATCGTCCAAAGCGGCATTTCCGGGGATGTCATAGACTTCGCTGCGCGCCGGAATACAGTCCGGGGCCGCAAGCGGGCGGTTGCAATCATAGACCAGACGGGAGATGTCACCGGCCACCAAAGGCGCGTCCAGAGCATCTGACAGCGCGTGCGCCACATCCAGCGCGCCGATGTCCCACGCGGCGTGCGAACAGCTTGCCGCAGGGGACAACCCCAACCCGTCCAACGCATCGGGTATCCGGCGCGAAGCGTGTTCACACACCAGCAGCCAGCCCCCCTGTCCCTGCGGGTTCACGATGTTTACGGCATTCCAGTCGGTATTGGTCACGGTGCCCCTATCGTCTTGTTGCCTCACAATCACTACAGAATTTTCTAGCCTGTCAAGATTTTTTCTGTAATCTTTGCTTCACACTGATCTGCGCTGTACCGAAAGGAACATGAGTTGCACAAAAAAGCACTGGTCCGCGATCTGCTGAAAGAAAAGCAGACCGAGCTAACGGCGGCAGAGCGTAAACTGTCGGCTGTTCTGCTGGACGACCAGTTGCTCACGGGGCTGCAATCCATCACACGGCTGGCCGAGCTGGCCGAGGTGTCATCGCCCACCATCATCCGGCTGGCGCGCAAGCTGGGGTTCGACGGTTTCTCGGATATGCAGGACGCCATCCGCGACGAAATCGGCGCACGGATGAAAAAGCCGCTGGCCAAGCTCGACACCCCCGGTGACAGCAGCGACCACGTGGTATCGCGCTTTATTCAGGCGGTATCGGGCAATGTGAACCGCACGCTTGAACGGCTTGATCTGGCTGAATTCGACGAGGTTGCGGCGCTGCTTTCCGATCCGTCGCACAGGCTCTACCTGCTGGGCGGGCGGATCACGCGGTCCAACGCGCATTACTTTTTCAACCACCTGCAGATCATCCGGCCGCAGGTCACCCTGCTCGATTCCTCCCCCAGTGCATGGCCGCAATCCTTGCTGGATATGGACGCGGGTTCAGTGTTGATCGTGTTTGACATCCGCCGCTACGAAAAAGAGCTGGAAAAGCTCGCCGATCTTGCGGTCAAGCAAGGCGCGACCATCGTGCTGTTCACCGATGCCTGGGGGTCGCCTATCGAAA
>NZ_DGMH01000042.1:0-233 GCF_002388305.1 Sulfitobacter sp. UBA4523 | reverse complement strand
TGGTCGCCGACGTGCAATCGCGCAGCTCCGACCAGAGTGCAGAACGGATCGCGGCGCTGGAACAGATGATCGGCGAGTCGCGCATTTTTCGCAGCAATTAAGCCCCAGCCGCCCCCCCACGCCGCCACGGCGACATCCATTCGTAGCACATCAGAGTTTGCGTTGAACGGCAACATCCCCTAATCGGAACGCGCAACGCGTCTGCGTCGTTTTGTAAAGGATCTGCCATGAAG
>NZ_DGMH01000032.1:973-41563 GCF_002388305.1 Sulfitobacter sp. UBA4523 | reverse complement strand
ATGTCGAGATAGGGCAGCACCAGACCTTCGGCCATCAGCGGGATCAGTTTGCGCACATGGGGGTAGGGGTAGATGTAATGCAGCCGTACCCACGCCCCGAGCGACCCCAGATCACGCGCCAGATCGGTGATATGTGCGCGGTGGCCACGGTCTTCGGCATGTTTGATATCGACGCCGTAGGCCGAGGTATCCTGAGAGATCACCAGCAGCTCGTTCACGCCGTTCTGCACCAGCTTTTCAGCCTCGCGCAGGATCGCATGGGCAGGGCGCGACTGCAGGCGGCCGCGCATGTCGGGGATGATGCAGAACTTGCACTTGTGGTTACAGCCTTCCGAGATCTTCAGATAGCTGTAGTGGCGCGGCGTCAGGCTGACGGCCTGCGCGGGCAGCAGATCAATAAACGGATCGGGCGAAGGCGGCACGGCCCCATGCACCGCGTCCAGCACCTGTTCATATTGGTGCGGGCCGGTGACGGCCAGAATACGCGGGTGATGTTCGCGGATATAATCCGGCTCGGCCCCGAGGCAGCCGGTCACGATCACCTTGCCATTTTCGTTCAGCGCCTCGCCAATCGCGTCAAGGCTTTCGGCCTTGGCGGAATCAAGGAACCCGCAGGTGTTCACAATCACCGCATCCGCCCCGGCGTAATCCGGCGACACGCCGTAGCCTTCGGCGCGCAGGCGCGTCAAAATCCGTTCGCTGTCGACCAGCGCCTTGGGGCAGCCCAGCGATACCATGCCGATGGTCGGCTGGCCGGGGCGGGACGGATTGCTGATCTGGGCCTTTGGCGCAAGATCGGGGCGTAGATTTGGTGGGTTTGTGCTCATGAACTGCGCTATAAGCCATGCAAAGGGTCTGGGAAAGGCCCCGCATCAGGCAAGGAGACGGGCGATGAAGTGGATTATTCGGGCAATTGGCATACTGCTGCTGATTTTGGTGGTCGCGGTGGGGTCGCTGTTCTTGCTGCCCGCCGACCGTATTGCGCGAATCGCGGCGGACCAGCTGCGCAACCTGACAGGGCGCGAGGTCACGATCACGGGCGATGTGGGGTTGACCTTCTGGCCGGTGCTGGGGGTGACCGCAGGCGGGCTCGAGGTCGGGAATGCCGATTGGGCCAAGGATGGGGCGATGCTCTCGGCCGCCAATGCCGCCATCGGGGTTGATGCGATGGCGCTGATCCGGGGCGAGATCAAGATCACCAACATTGAAGCACAAAGCCCCACCATCCGGCTGGAGCAACGCCGCGACGGGCGCGCCAGCTGGCAGTTCAGCGACGGCGGCGGCGAGGCAGTCATCGAGACCGCTCCGACCGCGCCTGCGCGCAGCCCGCGCCCGCTGACGATCCAGCGGCTCAATATCACCGACGCCACGTTGATCTATGATGCCGAGGGCAGCGATCTGGTGCGATTTGACGGTGTGGACCTGTCGCTCGACTGGCCCGAACGGGCGGGCGATGCGGTGATCAAGGCCGCCCTGCGCCCCGCGGCCGATCGCGTGTCGATCGAGGCGACGATCAACCGGTTTGATCAATTCCTGAACGGCGATATCCGCCCGTTGCGTGCCCGTGTGGACACCAAAGGCGGCGGCGTCTCGCTGACCGGGAGGGCGGGGCTGACCGGCGCTGTCGCGGGGGATCTCTGGCTCAAGACGTCGGACACAGGGCGTTTTCTGGCAGCGCTCGGGGTGGGTGACATCGCACTGCCGCAGGGCTTGGGAAAGACGGCGGATATCAACCTTGATCTGACCCTGACGCCCGACCGGCGCTTGGCCCTGCGCGAGGTGGTGGCCGATCTGGGCGGGAACGTCCTGACCGGTGCGGCGGATATCACGCTGAACGGCACGCCCGATGTGAACGCGCAGATCAACGTCGGCGCGCTGGACCTGACCGGCTTTGCAGGCAGCGCCCCCAGTGGCACCGCGCCCGCGTCCAGCACCCCCGCGCCAGCGTCCCCGACAGGGTGGTCGAAAGCGCCGATTGATGCGTCCGCGCTTTCCGCCTTCAACGGCGAGGTCGCGCTGCGCGCAGATAGCATTGATCTGGGCACGCTAAGCTTGGGCGCAACGCGGGTGTTACTGCGCAACGACCGTTCGCGTCTGGTCGCCGAACTGCGCGAGATCAGGGCCTATGCCGGTGTGATCAGTGGCGAATTCGTGGTCAACAACCGCAACGGCCTGTCGGTGGGCGGGGCGCTGAACGCGACCTCCATCGCCATGCAGCCTTTGCTGCAACAGACCGCAGGGCTGGGCCGGTTCCACGGTACCGGCGATGCAGAGGTATCCTTCCTCGGGTCCGGCGCATCGCTGGACGCGATCATGCGGTCGCTTAGCGGATCGGGCGCGGTGAATGTTGGGCGTGGGCATATCGAGGGGATCGACCTTGATGCGCTGATGGGCAATTTCGACGTCGAGGGTGGCACGACGGTCTTCGATTCCCTTGCCGCGACATTCGACATGGATCAAGGCGTGCTGCGCAACGACGACCTGCTGATGCAGCTGCCGAACTTTACCGCCACGGGCACAGGGCAGGTGGGGCTGGGGGCGCAAACGCTGGATTATACCGTCACGCCCAAGGCACTGCGGGTGAACGGCGATCGGGGGCTGGCCATTCCGGTGCGCATCTTCGGGCCGTGGGCCGCACCGCAGATCAAGCCGGATTTGCAGGCGGCGCTGGACATGAACTTTGCCAAGGAAAAGGAACAGGCCCGCCAAAAGCTGAACGAAAAGCTGGAGGAGGAACTGGGCGTATCGCGGCAGGACGGGCAATCGGTTGAGGATGCGGTGAAACAAAAGGTAGAGGACGAGCTGCGGCGCGGGCTGTTCAAGATCTTTGACTAGCGGCGCGCCACGCGGGCGGTGTATTTCTAAAACCTCAGTTTGGAAAATTGCAATTTTCCGTGGCGTTTTACGGGCGAGGGGCGGTACGGGCCCTTCGCCGCGCCCACCCCGTCTTTACCTGTCGCGGCGGGGGCGTTAAGGCTGGTCGCCAAGCGCAAGGAGCACCTCCATGGACAATGATCTTTTCAACTCTTTCATGACCGGACCTGACGAGAATGGCCGCTTTGGCGATTTCGGGGGGCGGTTTGTGTCGGAAACCCTGATGCCGCTGATCCTCGAACTGGAAGCGGAATATGAAAAGGCCAAGACGGACGACAGCTTTTGGGCCGAGATGGACGACCTGTGGACCCACTATGTCGGTCGCCCCAGCCCGCTGTATTTCGCAGAGCGTCTGACCGAACATCTGGGCGGTGCCAAGGTTTACATGAAGCGCGACGAGCTGAACCACACCGGCGCGCATAAGATCAACAATGTGTTGGGCCAGATCATTCTGGCGCGGCGCATGGGCAAGAAACGGATCATCGCGGAAACCGGTGCGGGCCAGCACGGTGTGGCGACGGCCACCGTTTGTGCCAAGTTCGGTCTGCAATGCGTTGTCTATATGGGCGCGCATGATGTTGAACGTCAGGCCCCCAACGTCTTCCGCATGCGTCTGCTGGGTGCCGAAGTGATCCCCGTAACCTCGGGCCGTGGGACGCTGAAAGACGCGATGAACGACGCGCTGCGCGATTGGGTCACCAATGTGCGCGACACATTCTATTGCATCGGCACGGTCGCAGGGCCGCACCCCTATCCGGCGATGGTCCGCGACTTTCAGGCGATCATCGGCAAGGAAGTGCGCGAACAGATGGACGCCGCCGAAGGCCGTCTGCCCGACACGCTGGTCGCCGCGATCGGTGGCGGGTCGAACGCGATGGGGCTGTTCTATCCGTTCCTTGATGACAAGGACGTCAATATCATCGGCGTCGAAGCTGGCGGCAAGGGCGTGAACGAAAAGATGGAGCATTGCGCGTCACTGACCGGTGGCCGCCCCGGCGTGCTGCACGGTAACCGTACCTATCTGTTGCAGGACGACGACGGTCAGATCCTTGAAGGCTTCTCTATCTCGGCCGGTCTGGATTACCCCGGTATCGGGCCTGAACATTCCTGGCTGCACGACATTGGCCGCGCACAATATGTGTCGATCACCGATAAAGAGGCGCTTGAGGCATTCCAACTGAGCTGCGCGCTTGAAGGGATCATTCCTGCGCTCGAACCCAGCCACGCGCTGGCGCATGTGATGAAGATCGCGCCAGAGCTGCCCAAGGATCACATCATCTGCATGAACATGTGTGGGCGCGGCGACAAAGACATTTTCACCGTCGCCAAGGCGCTTGGTTTTGACATGAAGGTCTGAGGATCAGACGAAAGCCTAGACACTGACGATTACGAAGGGGGCGGCGCATCGCCCCCTTTTCTTTTGGCGTTGGCCCTATCGGGTCAGCTCTAGGATATCAAAGTCGCTTTCGACCACCGGCGCGGGAAACATCAGCCGCGCCCGCTGGTTGCTGACACGTTCGAACACCGCGACATCGGGTTGCAGGGTGCCATCTCCGGCAAAACCGGGTGGCAGGGCGTCGTAAGCGGGCGGCACCTCTCCCGCGACATAGCCAACGCCTGCATAGACCGCGCGCCCGTCTCGCAGCGTGATGACCCCCGTGGTGCGCTGCGACCCGCTGAGCTTTTCAAACAGATACCCGTTGCCCTGAAACGTCAGGCGGCATTTGAACGGGCTATAGACCACAAGAGCGGGCAGCCCGCCTAGTTTCATCGTGCGGCAGGACCAATCGCCGGCCAGCCCCTCGTCAAAGGCAACTTGCGGCGTGCCGGACAACGCGCGCGACAGGGCGGCCAAATCATCCGCGCTGCCGCTTTGAAACGCTTGCAGCAGGGCATCGCCCGCCGTGGCCTCGAACCGGTCGAGGCGGAGCTGCTCTTGCGGGCGCAGGGCGTCTTGGGCGATGGCTGGGGCGGCGCAAAGCACTGCGGTCAAGGTCGTAGTCAGGGCAGCAGTCAGGCGCAGCATCAGTCTGCCCCGCCGTTCGGGCGCAGGGCATGGGCCTGCAGGATATTCAGCGGCACGATATCCAAGGCGCGCTGATGGGTTGCCTCAAGATGCACCTTTGGCGCGCAGCCCTCGTCCGCCGCTTGCAAGAAACGCCCCGCACAAAGACACCACGGATCGCCCGCCGACAGTCCGGCAAAGCCGAATTCGGGGCGCGGTGTGCTGAGGTCGTTGCCGACATATTTGGAATAGGCCAGGAATTCGGCCGTCATGATCGCGCAGACCGTGTGGCTGCCCTGATCGGCGGCACAGGTGTTGCACGACCCGTCGCGGAAAAAGCCCGTGACGGGGTCGCTGCCACAGACGGCCAGCGGGCCGCCCAGAATATTGATGCTGTCGTCAGGTGTCATGTGCCCCCCAAGGCTGCGCTGATCTGGCGGAAGATGGCGATGTTCTGATCGCTGACCCCGGTATCGCGGAACTTGCGGTCGGCGGCATTGGTCGCGATCACCACCCCGTCAGCGCGGTTGATGTAGATATACTGACCATACACACCGCGGGCCATGAATTCACCCTCTGTCGCGCCTTGGGGAATCCACCACTGATAGCCATAGCCGATCTGCCCCTCTGCCGTCGGGGCCGATGGTGCGGTAGAGGCGGCGACCCAGTCTGCCGGTACAATCTGCTGACCGTTGTAGCGACCTTTTTGCAGGAACATCTGCCCCATGCGGGCGTAATCGCGGGTCGTCAGGTTCAGCCCGCCCAAGACAAAGGCGACACCCGCGCCGTCCGTCACGTAATAGGGCGCGTGCTCCAGCCCCATGGGGGTGATGACCTTTTCCGACAAAAGATCGGTGACGGACCGGCCTGTTGCCCCCCGAACGACCATGCCGATGACATGGGTGTCGATCGACACATACTGCCACTGGCTGCCGGGCGTGGTGAAAGTGTCTTTCAGGCTTGCGGTGAAATCGTCCAGCTCTCCGCCAAGGGCGAGGGCGCGGCCCATCTTGTTGATGTCGGAATCCGGGTCGAGGTAATCTTCGTCGAAGGTAACCCCGCTGGCCATGTTAAGCACGTTGCGCAGCGTCGCCCCGTCATAGGCGGTGCCTTTCAGCTTGGGCGCGTAGGTCGTGACGGGGTCGTCAAGCGATGCAATCGCCCCTTCGTCCAGCAGGATACCCACAAGCGCGGAAAGGTAGCTTTTGGCGACAGACCAGCTGATCCGCAGATCATCGGGCTGGGTGCCTTTAAAGTAGTTCTCATAGACAATCTGACCGTCTTTCAGCACGACCAATGCTGTCACATCCCGCGCCTTGATCCAGTCGTTGACCTCGGCAGGGGGGGCGTATTCGGGTCCATAAGACAGCTCTGCCGTGGGGCCATCACCGCGCGACAGGGGTTTGGACAGGAAGGCCTCGTCCATATGGCTGAAGTTATGCACGATCTTGTCTTCTGCAAAGAGCGAGTTCACCGCGAGCAGCCGCGTGATCTCTTCGCGCTTCCACAGGCCGACAACGACCACAGCCACCACCAGAGCCAGTAAAATACGGCCCAGCCATTTCCCGAATGTGCGCATGAAATCCTCCCTGATATGCGGGGATACCCAAGCACGAAGGCTGCGGTGGTGCCAGATAAACTTGGCGTCAGCCGGTGTAGGTCCAATCGATCCAGCGACCGTGGAAATCGACCCGCGCCAAGGGCAGGGTGATGTCACCGGGCCAGAGCCTGAGCGTCAGCGCGGCCCCCTTGAGGCCCGATCCGTCCTGCTCCATAGACAGCCATGCCAGCGGGCGGTTGCGCGTGGCGCGTTTGCCAGCTGCCTCGATCAACGCCTTGCCACGGGCCTGTGCCGCTTTGGGGAAATACTGCCACGCGACGGTGTGCTGGATCAGGTGCAGGCACCCTTCGGGGGATTGGGGCAGGGTGCGGGCCAGCCAGTCAATCGCATCGCCGCGTTGCACCTGCGCCGTCATGACAGAGGCCGCGGTCCGCGTCAGTGTCAGGCGTTCGGGTTGGTCCGCCCAGATATAGGACATCAGCCGCAACAGGTGGTCGGGCCGCGTCGGGTCCAGCGGGTTCAGATCAACGCCGCGACGTTTTTCGACCTGCGGGTTGATCGCCGGTGGCAGTTTGCCGGTCCAGTCAGGCGACAGCAGGATTGTGGACATGTTCGACCCGAAGCGATGCCCCTCGATCTCGAGGACGAAGTGGTCCCACATCAGGTTGAGCCCGCCGCTGGCCCCGAGTTCGGACAGGTGGATCGGCAGGTTGAAATGCTGCGCCGCGACGCGGGCCCCGGCGATCAACGCGGCAGAGCGGCGGACCTCGTTCGTTTGCGGCGCGCTGTCGGTCCAATCAAGCAAGAAGGCTTCATGCGTTGTGATCGCGTCGCGCACGGCCTCTGACAGGGCTTGGTCGCTCGCCTTGTGCGGGGGGTAAACGGCCATCAGCGCAGGCGCTTTGCGTTTCAATACCAGCGCATGCAGCCCGCCCGCGATGCGCAGGGGAAGGGACGCGCCCGACGGGCCGATATCCCCTTCGATCGCCGCAAATTTACGGCCAAGGGCTGTGTCGGCGGGCCAGTCCCGCGCCAGCACGCCCATCAACTGCCCCATGAAGGGAGACCCAAGTGCGATGCAATGCCCGGCTTGCTCTTCAAAGGCTTCTCGCAGTGTCACTTGAACCGGTCCAACAGTTTTTGCATGGCGCTGCGGTCGTCGGTCTGGGGGGCGGGCTCTGCCTTGGGCTGCGTTGGGGCCGGCTGCGCGGGCTTTGGCGCAGCGGCTTGAGCGTTGGCCGCAGTGCCCGCGGGTTTCTTGGTGCCCGTGCCGGATCGTGGCGGGGCAACACGCAGGGCCACGGCGTTCATGAACTTGGCCGTATCGCCGCGCGCCAGGTCCGCAGCACCGTCGCTGATCCCGCGCAATACGTCATCCAGCCACGCCTGCTCTGCTTTGGCAAAGTCGCGCAGGACATAGCCCGGTACGGCGTCCTTATGCCCCGGATGGCCTACGCCAAGGCGCACACGGTCATAGTCGGGACCGATATGCGCATGGATCGACCGCAAGCCATTGTGCCCCGCATGCCCGCCGCCGGTCTTACATTTTACCTTGCCGGGGGCGAGGTCGATTTCGTCGTGCAGAACGATCACATCTGCCGGTTCAAGCTTGTGAAACCGCATGGCCGATTGCACCGACTGACCAGAGTTGTTCATGAATGTCTCGGGCTTGAGCAAGACCACGCGGTCCGCGCCAAAGCGCCCTTCGATCGTTAGCCCGTTGTGCTTGGTCTTCCATGCGGCAAAGCCGTGGTCCTGCGCGATGCGGTCCAGCGCCATAAAGCCGATGTTATGCCGGTTGCCCGCGTATTTGGCACCCGGATTGCCAAGCCCTACGATCAGTTTCATGCGGACCCCTTCAAGTGGATAAAAACGTTTGTTTGGCCAAGGATAGCAGACCGCGCGGCCAAACGAAATAACGCCCCAACGAAAAACGGGGCCGCCCATGGCGACCCCGTCTCGACCCATCCGCACCCGCAGGCGCGACGGATATATCGGTATCAGTCTTCTTTGACTTCTGTTGCGGGCACTTCGTCTGCTGCAACATCTTCGTCTTCATCATCGTCCTGGCTGGCCAGACCGGAGGGCGCGGAAATCTGCGCGATCACGAAGTCACGGTCGATGACCGGCTTGGTGCCGTTTGGCAGCTTCACGCTCGAGATGGTGAGGCTGTCGCCGATTTCCAGTTCGGAAACGTCGATTGTGATGTGATCAGGGATATCGCCTGCGGTCACAACCAGTTCAACTTCGGGACGTACCAGCGTCAGAACGCCGCCTTTTTTCAGGCCGGGGCTGACTTCTTCGCCTTCGACTTCAACCTGGATGAAGAGGTTGATTTTGGTGGTGCGCTTCAAACGCATCAGGTCGACGTGCGTTGGCAGGTCTTTAACAACGTGACGCTGAACGTCGCGGCAGATGACGCGGACGTCTTCTTGGCCTTCAACCTTGAGGTTGAACAGGGTCGCCTTGAAGCGGCCTGCGCGCAGTTTGGTCAGCAGCTTGTTAAAGTCCAGGTTAATCGGCAGCGGATCAAGGTCACCACCGAATACGATACCAGGAACCATGCCGTCGCGGCGTGCCTGACGAGCGGCGCCCTTGCCTGTCCCCGTGCGTTCGAAAGCTTCAAGATCAGGAATCTCTCCAGCCATTGTAATCTCCAATATGTTTAGGGCGGACATCCTCCAAGGCTGTATGTCCGCGTGAAGCCGCGCGTATAGACGGGTTTGGGCGTTTGGGAAAGACTAAAACGCCGCTTTTGCGCAAGTTGGCCTTGGTTTGCGACCTATGCGGGGCGGGGCAGGGGCTGCGCGCAGGGTTTTCGCCCGCCCTGACATATCAGCCAAGGCGGGCGTATCATGCGAAGAAGGCGCAGCCTCAGGGCTGCCAGTCGCCTTCAAAACCTTTTGGAATAAGCAGGTTATGCTTGCCCAAACCCGCGACAGAGGTTTCACCGCAAAGCGCCATGGACAGGTCGAGCTCCTTATGGATGACCTCAAGCGCCGAGGTAACCCCGGCCTGACCCATCGCGCCAAGCCCGTAGATGAAGGCGCGCCCGATATAGGTGCCCTTGGCCCCCATCGCCATCGCCTTGAGCACGTCCTGACCGGACCTGATTCCACTGTCCAGATGGACTTCGATCTGGTCGCCCACGGCCTCCAGGATCGACGGCAGCGCCCGGATAGAGCTGATCGCCCCGTCCAACTGGCGCCCGCCGTGGTTGCTGACGATGATCGCATCCGCCCCGACTTTCAGCGCCATCCGTGCATCGTCGGCGTCAAGAATACCCTTGAGGATAACCTTGCCGCCCCATTGCTCTTTCAGCTTGGCGATCTTGCCCCAATCGAGCGTGGGGTCGAATTGCTCTGCCGTCCATGCGCCGAGGTTGGCTGTGTCGTCGACGCCGTGCACATGGCCCACGATATTGCCAAAGCTGCGCCGCTTGGCCCCCATCATGCCGATGCCCCAGCTCCATTTGGTTGCCAGATTGGCGAGCGTTTTGACGGTCAGCTTGGGCGGGGCAGAGAGGCCGTTCTTCAGATCCTTGTGGCGCTGGCCGAGGATTTGCAGATCAAGCGTGATGACAAGGGCCGAGCATTTGGCATCCTTGGCGCGCTGGATCAGTCGCGCGACATAGTCATCGTCGCGCATGGTATAAAGCTGGAACCAGAATGGTTTCGTCGTCGCCTCTGCCACATCCTCGATCGAATTGATGGACATGGTCGACAGGGTGAAGGGCACGCCAAAGGCTTCGGCGGCGCGGGCGGCTTTGATCTCTCCGTCGGCGTGCTGCATGCCGGTCAGCCCGACAGGGGCCAGTGCCACAGGCATCGCCACATCCTGCCCGATCATCTGCGTCTTGGTGCTGCGCCCGCTCATATCCACGGCGACGCGCTGGCGCAGGCGGATCTGTTCAAAATCGGTCGTGTTCTCGCGAAAGGTCTGCTCTGTCCAGCTGCCCGATTCCGCGTAGTCATAGAACATCCGCGGCACGCGGCGTTCATGCAGGCGCTTGAGGTCGTCGATGGTGGTGATCACGGGCATGGTGGCAAGTTCCTATGTATTGGTCAGATGATCTAACCAATACGGCCCGTTGAAATCAATTGCTTTACGCCACGACATCGGGCGTCGGGCGGGGCGCTCAGGCCCGATGCGCACCATCCGACAGGGTTTTGACAAAGCTCAGCACGTCTTCGACAGGCAGCCCATCTGCGATTTTCGACACGATGGCAGAGCCGACAACAACCCCATCAGCAACGCTTGCAATGGCTTCGGCCTTGGCGGGGGTGTTCACGCCGAACCCGACAATGACGGGCAGGCCGCTGGCCTTCTGGATGCGCTCAACTTCGGGGGCGACATCGCCCGCATCCGCTTCGGCAGAGCCGGTGATGCCGGTGATCGACACATAATACACAAAGCCCGAGGTGTTCTGCACAACCCGCGGTAGACGTTTGTCATCGGTCGTAGGGGTCGCAAGGCGGATGAAGTTCATACCGGCGGCTTGCGCGGGCAGGCACAGCTCGGCGTCTTCTTCCGGTGGCAGGTCCACGACGATCAGCCCGTCCACGCCGGCCTTCTTGGCCGCCTCTAGGAAGTTATCCACGCCTTTGGAATAGATCGGGTTGTAATAGCCCATCAGCACGATCGGGGTCGTGTCATCCTGTTCGCGGAACGCCGCGGCAAGCGCCAGCGTCTTGTCCAGCGTCATCCCGCCTTCAAGCGCGCGCTGTCCCGCCAGCTGAATGGCAGAGCCATCGGCCATCGGATCGGTAAACGGCAGCCCCAGTTCGATAATATCGACGCCCGCGCCAGGCAGGCCGCGCACTACCTCGAGCGACGTGTCAAAGTCGGGATCGCCTGCCATCACATAGGCGACAAAGGCTTTCTTGCCTTGGGATTTGAGGTCAGCGAATTTGGCGTCGATACGTGTCATGAGGGCGGCCTTTTTACGTTACCCTGCTGCAATGCCGAATATATCACGGGAAATCAATCCAACTCCGCCGGTGGGCTCGGGCGATTTTCCGAAAAACAGGGGGCAAAGACACTGTATTTATGCAGGTGTGCATAACATAGTCCTTTAAATCCCGCCGCCGGTGCCTACATTTATCGCATGAATTATGTACTCGCCCTGCTGTTGCCGCCGCTTTCCATCCTGCTGACAGGACGGATCTTCACGGCGATTATCGTCTTCCTGATCTGGATTCCGGCCGTGATTTTTTCGGGCGGGTTGACCCATCCGATGTTCATCGTGCTCGCATGGATCCTGATTTACCAGACGCACGAGGACCGACGCCTGCGCTAAGACTTGCGCAAAGGCGGCCAAAACCCTAGGACAACGCCAACTTATAAAGGATGCTTGTCATGGGCTTTAAGATGGGAATCGTGGGTCTGCCGAATGTCGGCAAGTCGACCCTCTTCAACGCGTTGACCAAAACAGCGGCAGCGCAGGCGGCCAATTTTCCGTTCTGCACAATCGAACCGAACGTCGGTGAAGTCGCGGTGCCGGATTCGCGCCTGGATAAACTCGCGGCGATTGCGGGCTCCAAGCAGATTATCCCGACGCGGATGACCTTTGTGGATATCGCAGGGTTGGTCAAAGGTGCGTCCAAAGGGGAAGGTCTGGGCAACCAGTTCCTGGCCAATATCCGCGAGACGGACGCGATCGCCCATGTGCTGCGCTGCTTTGAAGACGGCGATGTGACCCACGTCGAAGGGCGCGTGGACCCCGTGGCCGACGCCGAGACCATCGATACAGAACTGATGCTTGCCGATCTGGAAAGCATCGAAAAACGCCGTGCCGGTCTGGTCCGCAAGATCAAGGGCAACGACAAGGACGCAGCGCAGCAAGACCGTCTGCTGGCCGCCGCGCAAGAAGCCATCGAAAACGGCAAACCCGCGCGCACCGTGGAGGTCGACGCGGATGACGCAAAAGCCTGGCGCATGCTGCAATTGCTGACGACCAAGCCGGTGCTTTATGTCTGCAACGTCGGTGAATCCGAAGCGGCCGAGGGCAATGCCCTTTCTGCCAAAGTCGCGGAAATGGCCGCGGCGCAGGGCAATAGTCATGTCGTGATCTCAGCCCAGATCGAGGAAGAAATCAGCCAGCTGGAGCCCGAAGAGGCCAGTATGTTTCTGGACGAGATGGGGCTAGAGGAAGCCGGGCTTGATCGGTTGATCCGCGCGGGCTACGAGCTGCTGCACCTTGAGACATACTTCACCGTCGGCCCGAAAGAGGCCCGCGCCTGGACGATCAAGGCTGGCACCTCTGCGCCGAAAGCCGCAGGCGTGATCCACGGTGATTTTGAAAAAGGCTTCATCCGCGCCGAAACCATCGCCTATGACGATTTCGTGGCTTTGGGCGGTGAAGGCCCCGCCAAGGAAGCCGGCAAGATGCGCGCCGAGGGCAAAAGCTACACCGTCAAAGACGGTGACGTGCTGCATTTCCTGTTCAACACCTGATCCAATCCGGCGGGCCGCTTTCCAGGCGGCCCGCCGATCTGGCGCGCGAGCAGCACCTCCCGCTGCCATCGCCCCACGGCTCTGCCCGCCTTCGCCCTCGACCTACGGATGCCCCCGGCCCGCGCCGCGCGCATAGCGCCGCAAGCCGTATCCCGCCCCCGATATCCTCCGCTATCCCCGCGATCCCGACATTCCCGGTATTTTCTGAGATTACCGCTTGTGCCCCATGCGTTTTCTTGGATATACGAGTCGACGGAGACGTGGCCGAGTGGTCGAAGGCGCTCCCCTGCTAAGGGAGTAGGCCCGGAAGGGTCTCGAGGGTTCGAATCCCTTCGTCTCCGCCATACACCTAGACATTTATCTACATACTGATCAGGTGTTGCGCGGCCCGAGATGGGGCGCGACGTTGCGCTTGGCTTTCCCCTCCGACAGTTTCGCCGCCACCCGCCTTTTGCAAACCGTGCGCCCATGCTTTCGCGAGGAAAGGAGGTGGGGTAGAGGGGGTGTAATACTCAGGAGCGGATCATGGAATTAAAGAACAAGCGTATCATCGTCACTGGTGGCAGTGATGGTATCGGGCGGCATATTTGCCTTAAACTCGCGGCAGTAGGGACGCGTCTGGCCATTCTGGGGCGCGATGCTGACCGTCTGGCTGCGGTAGAGGCTGAATGTATCGCCGCTGGAGCCAGCGAAGCGATCGGCATTGCGTGTGATATCCAGAACCCGGATGCGATCAGCGGGGCGGTGGAGCAGGTGACAGCTGCATTTGGCGGGCTGGATATTCTGATCAACAATGCGGGCATCTGGCACAAAACCGGTCCGCTGGATGAGATCCCGCCGCAGCTTTTGCAGGCGACCGTGCAGACCAACCTGACGGGTTTGATGCAGATCACGCAAGCCGCCATTCCGGCGCTGCGGGCGAATGACGAGGGGATCATTCTGAATGTCGTCTCCAAGTCCGGCGTCGTCGCGCAGGCCGGGCAATCTGTCTATACCGCCACGAAATACGGGGTGCGTGGCTTTACCGAGGTGCTGAAAGCGGACGAGGAAAACACCGGCGTGCGCGTGGGCGGAGTTTACCAGTCGGGGACAAACACGGGGATGTTCAGCAAGGCGGGGGAGGATGTGCCCAACCATATCTTTACCGAGCCCGACGATCTGGCGGATGTGGTAGTCTTTGTGCTCTCGCGGCCGCCGAAACTGTGGATCCACGATATCCGCATCGAATTGTGAGCCGCGGGCGCATCTGTCGCGCCCGCTGGCAAGACGGGTGCCAGTCCAAACATCGCGTCACGTGAAACATGGGGGCGGGGGTAAAGCCCCGCCCCGCCCTCAAGGCATCAGGTGGTTTTCTTGTCGTTGACGATGTTCATCGACGCCACGCCGCTTTCGCCGAGGTCGACCGCGGCAAAGGGGCCACCGTGGTGCATTTGGCCGGGGTCTTTCAGATCGACCGGTGGTGCTTCGGCAAGGATCTTCTCGGCGAACTGCTCTGCGTTGTCTTTCGGGCGATAGCCGAGGAAGGACGCTTTGGCATTGTCCACCGGCGCGCGGTCGTTGTTGGACACGCCGTAGACGACGCTGAAGCCGACCGATGGGGTATCGATGGCGCGGGTGACCAGTTGGATCAGATCGTCATAGGACAGCCACGATCCCAAGGCGCGGGTGTTGTTGACCTGCGCGCAGCTGAGGATGCGCAGGCACACGGCCTCTAGCCCGCGTTTGTCCCAATACATGGACGCAAGGTCTTCGCTAAAGCATTTGGCGAGGCCGTAGAATGTATCGGGCTTGTGGGGCGCGTCGATGCCGATGAAGTCGGATTTCTTGTGCATGCCCACGGCGTGGATGGAGGACGCATAGACGACCCGTTGAAGCCCGTGCTGATAGGCGGCTTCCCATACGTTGTAAGATCCGACGAAATTCGGGCCCAGCAGTTCCTCGAAGGGTTTTTCGTCGACGATGGCACCGAAGTGGACAATCATATCGGCACCCTCCAGCAACGGCGCGATCTGGTCATAGACGGCGACATCGGCCTTGGCGTAGCTTTCGCCTTCATAGAGCTTGCCGATGTCATCGACAATGTCGGTGCTGACCAGTTCTTGGCACATCTTGGACAGGGGTTCACGCAGGTAGGACCCAAGCCGCCCTGCGGCCCCCGTCAGAACCAGTTTCTTCATCATGTCGTTTTCCTTCCACTATCGTTTTGCGAGGCCAAGCAAGGCTGCGCGCCCGCACAAAGGGGTGTTGCCTGGCATGGGTATGTCATCGGGGCAGGGGGATCAAATCACCGCCTTTTCAATCAACGATTGGTTTTCCTCGATCCGGCGGTAGGCGTAGGGGCCTAGGTCCAACGTGCGGTATGCGCCATAGGCGATCCATTCAGCGATGCCACGGCCAAGGGCGGGTGCCTGTTGCAGCCCGTGACCGGAAAACCCGTTCAGGCACAGGAAATTCTCGACCACACTGTGCGGGCCGACAATCGCGTTCTGGTCCAGCGTGTTGTAATCGTAGTGCCCGACCCATTCGTTGATCACCTTGACCTGATCGAACTGCGGGACGCGGGTGGCGATGGCGGGCCACACCTTGTCCTCCCAAAGGCTGTGGTCAAAGGCAAAGTCATCATAGGCGACCGCAGGATCTTCGCGCGGGGGGCAGCCCGCCATGTAGTATTTCCCTTCGGTCCTGAAATGCACCCCCGACGGGTCGATTGTCAGCGGCAGGTCGCGGTCCAGCGGTTTGGCGGCATCGAACACAAAGGTATAGCGTTTGCGCGGCTCGACCGGGAGGGTGATGCCGGCCATGCCCGCCGTCGCGGCCGCCCGCGGGCCAGAGGCGTTGACCACCGTCCCGCAGGCCACCGTCGCGCCGGATTTCAGCGTGACATGGGTGACGGATGTGCCATCGGCGGCTTTGGTCATCGCGGTCACTTCGTCGTGCAGGTATTCCACCCCGTTGCGGCGAGCCATGCGCTTGAACCAGTCAAACATGGTGCCGCCGTCGAAATAGCCTTCGTCCACACGGTTGTGGTTGGCGGCAATGATGCCATCAAGCTGATAGAACGGGTAGGCGGCAGCGACCTCGGCGGCGGTCATGTGTTGCGTGCCCGCCCCCAGTGCCACCTGTATCTGCTGGTTCTGTTGCAGCGTCTGCGCAAACTCTGGCGTGTCCGCGAGGTAGAGATAGCCAAAGCTTTGCAGCGCCAGATGCGGCACCTCTGGATCATCGCCCATAAACCGACGGAAGTTCTTGATAAACTCGGCCCCGAACTGCGACACCTTCACGTTGATGGCCGAGCTGAACTGCTGGCGGATGCAACTGTTGGTATGGCTTGTGGCGGCGTATTCATAGGTGGGGTCACGTTCGACCACCAGAACCTTGCCGTCAAAACCGGCCATCTGGGTCAGCCACCATGCGACCGACGATCCAAAGATCGCGCCACCGATAATGACAACGTCATAGGTGCTGTGATTGGGCTGCGGCATCGCGATACTCCTTCCACATATGGGCCACATAGGGGCCAGACAGACGGGATGCCGTGCAGCGGTGTACAACAGGGCAGCCCTGCCACGACTAAACGCGCAACACCGGCCCCCGTCCATAGCTTGTGAACGCGGGGGGCCATTTCCGCGCCCGCTTGCCGCGCGATAGATTACCCATTGGCCAACGCGATGCGCGTGGGTTACACAAAGTTGTCCAATGACAACGCTTTGCTGGACAAATGTAGTGAGTGCCGTAGGTTTCGGTGTAACGCTGGAAACCCGTTCAGGTGGAGAAAAGGCCCGTGCAAATGGACCGACAAGAAATCGAAAACTTGATTGCCCGTGTCGCGTTGAAAGACCGCGCGGCGTTTGACCAGCTCTATGATCGTGTTTCTGCGAAACTTTTCGGGGTTTGTCTGCGTGTGTTGAACAAACGCGCCGCAGCAGAGGACGCCATGCAGGACAGTTTCGTCAAAATCTGGAACAATGCCGATAAGTATAATGCCAATGGCCTGAGCCCGATGACGTGGCTGATCACCATTGCGCGAAATACCTCTATCGACCGTCTGCGGGCCCGCAAAAAAGGCCATCAGGACGTGAATACGCCCGGTTTTGAACTTGTCTCCCCCGGTCCCACGCCCGAACAATACGCCGTTGCCTCGTCAGAGGCGTCGCGCCTGTCGGGCTGTCTTGATACGCTGGAAGAAGACCGTGGCAAAGCCATTCGGGGTGCCTATCTGGATGGCGAGACCTATTCCGATCTGGCTGAACGCTTTGGCGTGCCGCTGAATACGATGCGAACCTGGCTGCGCCGTGGCCTGATCGCCCTGCGGGAGTGTATGAGCCAATGACCCAAACGCCTGAAACACCCCATGATGATGATCTTCTGGCCGCCGAAATGGTGTTGGGCCTGTCGTCTGACGACGATATGATCGCGGCGCGTCATCGCATTGCGACTGAACGTGATTTCGCGGATCGCGTTGTGTTCTGGCAGGAACGCCTGACGGCCATGACCGACGGGATCGACCCCGTCTCGCCGCCCGCGCGCGTGAAGAAAAAGCTGATGGCGCAGGTCTTCCCCAAGCAGCGGGTTTCGATCCTGCAACGTTTGTGGCTCTGGCAGGGGGTGGCGATGGCATCGCTGCTGTTTGCGGGCTACCTTGGCGTGCAACTGCTTGAGATCAACACACGTCCGGGCGGCGATCAACCGACCGTTCTGGCGGCACAGCTGGTCAGCGACACCAGCCCGTTGCAAGTGTTGGCCGTGGTCGAACCGGTCAAGCACGAGATCGCGCTGCGCCGCGTTTCGGGCTCCGCGAACGAGGGGCGTGTGCTAGAACTTTGGGCGATCCTGCCCGATCAGGCTCCGGTTTCCTTGGGCGTTCTGCCCGACAGCGAGACGACGCGGATTCTTGTTCCGGCAGAGCTGCGCAGCCAGGCGGCACAGATCACGCTGGCGATTTCGGATGAACCCGTCGGCGGCTCGCCCACGGGGGCGCCTACGGGCGATGTCCTGGCCGCAGGGGCTATGTCTGAACTGTAATCCGGGTTTTATCGGGTTCGCTGACTTTTTACGCAAATGCTTCGCCCGCTTTCATGTGGGCGAAGTCTTTGTTTCTTAATGGTATTTGAGAAAGTTTAATAAAAACTTTGGTTTTTTGCGTTTTCGGTGAAACTTCTCGTTTTCTACTTCCGTGTATTTCCACAACTCAGGCCGACACTGGTTGCAAGCCCATGTCGCTGAGGGACCGTGCCGTGTTTTTGGCGCGGTTTGGTAACGAGTTTGTTGGCGTGGAACCATGCATTCCGCCAACGGGTTTATCCAGTATCGGCACCTCGCGTGCCTTGTAACGAGTACCGCCGGATGTCAGCGCGACGTCCGGCGGCCCTTTCAACAGACATCCAATCTATCCGCAGTACCGCAACCTTAAGGGGGCATTATGAAACGCCGGAATTTCCTGAAATGCACAACGATGACGATGGCGGCCTTGCCGTTTGGCGTAGGCGCGGCGGCGCAGGCCGGGACCGTGGCACAGGGCGACTTTGAAGTCAGCCGCACCCCTGCCGAATGGCGCGCGCAACTGGGCGATGACGCATATGCCGTCCTGCGCGAGGGGGATACCGAACGCGCATTTACCAGCCCGCTGAACGATGAGGTCCGCAAAGGCGTGTTCCACTGCAAGGGTTGTGATCAGGCCCTTTATAGTTCCGAGACCAAGTTCAAAAGCGGCACCGGCTGGCCAAGCTTCTTCGCCCCGCTGGACGATGCTGTCGAAACCATGCCGGACAAGGGGTTCTTTACCACGCGGACCGAGGTGCATTGCGACCGCTGCGGTGGCCATCTGGGCCATGTGTTCGATGATGGTCCTGCACCCACGGGCAAACGCCACTGTATTAACGGTTTGGCGATGACCTTTACGCCCGCCGCCGCCTGATGCAGCGGGTTGAGAGGATTGCGATTTACACGGGCCGCCTGCTTTTGGCGGCCCTTTTCGTCGCGGGATTTGTGCAAAAGCTCGTGGACCCTGCAGCGGCGCAGGGTTTGCTGTCGGATCGCGGATTGCCCGTGTTCCTCGTCTGGCCCGCGATGCTGTTCAACGGGGTGGCGGCGATCAGCCTGATCTTCGGTCTTTGGCTCGCCCCCATGAGCGCAGCACTCGCGCTTTATTGCATGGCAACGAGTATCTTCCACTTCATACCTGATGACCCGTGGCAGATGTCGATCTTTGTCAAGAACTGGGCGATTGCGGGCGGATTACTGGTACTCGCAGGGTACGCCGCGCGACATCGCGGGGCCTCAGGTGCCGTGGGGTTTGGCCCGTAGCGTCGGATCGGCCTGCGTCGGGTCTTCGGGCCAAGGGTGGCGCGGATAGCGGGCGCGCATGTCTTTGCGCACATCGGCATAGGACCCAGCCCAGAACCCCGGCAGATCGGTGGTCACCTGCACGGGGCGCTGTGCGGGGGACAGCAGCGTGATCTGCAAGGGCTGCCCTGCGATCATGGGGTGACGGGTAGTGCCAAAGACCTCTTGCAGGCGCAGGGCGATCTGGGGCTGCGTTTCGCTATAGTCAATCGCGATCTTGCGCCCCAGCGGCGTGGTGAAATGCGCAGGCGCGGCACGATCAAGTGCTTGCTGGTCGTCCCAGCTCAGCCGCGCGGTCAGGGCAGGCAGCAGGTCAAACGCCTTCCAGTCGGCGGTGCTGCGGACACCTGCCAGATGACCGGGCAACCAATCCTCCAAGGTCTCAAGCAGGTGATCCTCGCTGAAATCGGGGAAACCATCGCCCATCAGCCGTGCCCGTGCGAGAAACAGCGCCGCCGCTTTGCCGGGCATCAGTCCCAGCTGCCGCACCCCGTCGAGCATGGCCTGCGCTATGTCTTCGGCGGGGGCGTCTGACCACGCCCTGTCGTCCAGCACCAATGCGCCAAAACGTTCCTGCTGCCGCGCCAGCACGCGGCCCTCGCGGCGGGACCAGACGCAGAGTTTATGCCATCCGATTTGATCCGCGAAGCTTTCACGCAGATCGCTGTCGGACAGGCGCGCGGCTTGGCGCATGCGTGCTTCTCGCGGGTCGCCGTCAAGATCGGTCGCCACCAGCAAGCGTTCCCCCGCCAGCGGATCGCTCTCGGACAGGATCGCGCCTTTGCCGCCCGACATAACGTATCGCGGCGCGTCGCCCTTGCGCCGCAGCGCCACCCTATCGGGGTAGGCAAGGGCCGCCAGCACCCCCAGCGTATCGGGGCCGTCACCGGTTTGCCCTCTGGCCAGCCGTTTGGCGTCTTGCTTGATGCGTGAAAGGGCCGCGTGGTTGACCTCGGCCGGGACGCGCTTGCCCGCGACCGCATCAAGCCGCAGCGCCAGATCGACAGAGCCGCCGCGCAAGGGGTCACGCTCCGACAGGATCGCGGCCAGCGTCGGGGCGCTGCGCCCGCCTTTGGCGACCATATGCGCCAGACGGGGATGCAGCGGCATCTTCGTCAAGCTGCGGCCATGCTCTGTGATCCGACCCGTCGAATCCAGCGCCCCCAGCATGTGCAGCACGGCCTGCGCTTCGGCCAGACGGCCTGCATGAGGCGGGGTCACGAACTTCAGGTCATCGGCCTGCGCCCCCCAGACTGCCAGCTCTAACGCGAAGGCGCATAGATCGCCGGCCTCGATCTCGGCGGGGGGGTAGGCGGCCAGCGCGCCTTCCTCGCCGCGGGTCCAGAGTTTGAACGCGGCCCCTTCCGACACACGCCCCGCACGGCCCGCGCGCTGCGTCGCTTCGGCGCGGGTTACGCGGTCGGTGATCAGCCGCGACATACCAGAGGACGGATCGAACTGCGCCCGTCGCGCGCGGCCCCCGTCCACCACGATCTGCACCCCTTCGATGGTCAGCGAGGTTTCCGCGATAGAAGTCGCGAGCACGACCTTGCGCCCTGTTTTGGCCGGGGCAATCGCAGCGCGCTGCGCTTTGAAGTCCATCGCGCCGAACAGCGGGGCGAGCGTGCAATCGGCGGGCAGCCGTCCGGTCAGCGCGCTTTCAACCCGTCGGATTTCACCTTCGCCGGGCAGGAACACCAGCGCCGATCCGGGGGCGGTATCCAGCGCGTGCAACACCAGATCGGCGACTGCCTGCTCGAACCGTTGCTTGCCTACGGGCCGGTCCAGCCAATGGGGCGTCACCGGAAAGCTGCGCCCTTCGGAGGTGACCACCGGAGCCTGCATCAGGGCGGCGACGGGGGCGGCGTCCAGCGTGGCGGACATGGCGACGATCAACAGGTCATCGCGCAACGCTTCGGCCACCTCCAGGCAAAGCGCGAGGCCCAGATCCGCGTTCAGGGATCTTTCGTGGAATTCGTCAAAGATCACGGCGCCGACACCGGGCAGGTCGGGGTCGTCTTGCAGCATGCGGGTCAGAATGCCCTCGGTCACGACCTCGATACGGGTGGATTTGCTGACGGCGCTGGCACCGCGGACGCGAAAGCCCACGGTTTGCCCCGGTTCTTCGCCCAAGGTCGCAGCCATGCGTTCGGCAGCTGCACGCGCGGCAAGGCGGCGCGGTTCCAGCATCAGGATGCGGCCGTTGGTCAGCCCCGCGTCCAGCATCGCCAGAGGCACGCGCGTGGTCTTGCCCGCACCGGGGGGCGCTTGCAGCACAACACGGTCCTGGTCGCGCAGCGCGTCGATCACCTGCGGCATCACGTCATCAATGGGAAGGGTAAAAGCCATAGGCGTGGTTATGGGCGAAACCCAGCGCGGGGCCAAGACCCGGCCTGCGGTCTGGACATTTGCGCCGCCGGGATCGAAACATGGGCCAAAGGCGTGAGGGGCAGAACCAATGAACATCGACGATCTGGCAAAGGGTATCGCAGCAGGGGAGCGCCGCGCGCTGGCGCGGGGGATCACCTTGATCGAATCCGGTCGCGAGGATCACCGTGCGCAGGCGACAGAGCTGCTTGCCGCGCTGCCCAAGGGGCGCGAGGCGCTGCGGATCGGGTTGTCGGGGACGCCGGGGGTGGGGAAATCCACCTTTATCGAAAGCTTTGGCATGATGCTGATCGGGCGCGGGCTCAAGGTCGCGGTGCTCGCAATTGACCCGTCCTCTTCGCGTTCGGGCGGGTCGATCTTGGGGGATAAGACGCGGATGGACCTCTTGTCGCGCGAACGCGATGCTTTCATCCGCCCGTCGCCCAGCCAGACGCATCTGGGCGGCGTGGCCCGCCGCAGCGGTGAAGCGGTGACCCTGTGCGAGGCCGCAGGCTTTGACGTGGTACTGATCGAGACGGTCGGCGTCGGCCAGTCAGAGACGGTGGTGGCAGAGATGTCCGATGTTTTCATGCTGTTGCTGGCCCCCGCGGGCGGGGACGAGCTGCAAGGCGTCAAGCGCGGCATCATGGAGATGGCGGATATCATCGTGATCAATAAAGCCGATGGGGATCTGAAACCCGCCGCGTCGCGGACCTGTGCCGATTACGCGGGTGCCCTGCGGCTGCTGCGCAAACGGCCACAAGACCCCAAGGGGTTTCCCAAGGCGATGATGGTGTCAGCGCTGGAGGAAAACGGGCTGGACGAGGCATGGGCAGAGGTAGAGGCCCTGACCGAATGGCGCCGCGCCGAAGGGTTCTGGCAACATGCCCGTGCCGCACAAGCCCGCTATTGGTTTGAACAGGCGGTAAAGCAGGCGTTGCTTGCGCAGTTGGAAAAGCCCAAGGCTAAGGCCGCGTTGACCGAGCTTAGCGATCGTGTGGCACAGGGGCTGGCGGACCCCACCAAAGCCGCGCTGGATTTCGTCACCCAGCTGGACCGCTAACTGCCGCCGCCCGCCTTGGGGTGGGCGCGGTTATAGACATCCATCAGACGCGCGGTATCGACAGCCGTATAGGCCTGCGTGGTCGAGAGCGAGGCATGGCCCAAAAGCTCTTGGATCGCACGCAGATCGCCCCCCGCATCCAGTAGATGCGTGGCAAAGCTGTGGCGCAGCGCGTGGGGTGTGGCGCTGGCAGGCAGGCCAAGCTGCATCCGTGCATCCGCCATCACCTGCGATATCGCCCGCGCCGCCAAAGGCCCGCCGCGCATTGCGCGAAACAGCGGCGCATCCCGTTCCTTCCCAAAGGGGCAGACGCGCAGATAGGCACCCACGGCATCGCGCGCCGCAGGGAGCACGGGCACCACCCGTTCCTTGCCGCCCTTACCGATGATGCGCAGCACCTCGGGCAGGGGCGCGTCGGCCCCCTTGAGGCCAAGCGCTTCGGATATCCGCAGCCCGCACCCCCACAGCAGGGTCAGGACCGCCACATCCCGCGCGGCCACCCAGGCGTGACGCGACTGCATTTCCACGCTGTCGATCATCGCCTGAGCGGCATCAATCGCCAACGGGCGGGGCAGCTTTTTGGAAAACTTCGGCGATCTGGTCGACAGCACGGCGGTAGGCTCGAACCCCTCGCGCTCTGCCAGCCAGCGATAGAACGCCTTGACCGCGGACAGCTTACGCGCCATCGACCGTGGCCCGACATCCCCACTGCGGGTCTGCGCCATCCAGGCGCGCATGTCCGAGATGGTGATCTTTGACAGCGCGCCCAAGCCTTGGCTGTCGCCCTTGTGTAGCGTCATGAACGCAAGGAAATCGACCAGATCCCCCTGATAGGCGGTAAGCGTGTTCTGGGCAGCCCCTTTCAGGGCGCGTTGATGGTCCAGCCAGCTTTGCAGGGCGTCCCGCGCGGCGGGGCTGATCAAAAGCGCGTTTGCCCCGCTCAAGACAGCCAGCGGCGCATCGTCCGCTCGAACACGCCAGCGAAGAAGCCCAGCAGGTCGGTGCCCTGTTGCGGGCTGAACATATGCGGGTCTTCGGAGCCAAGGATCAGCAGGCCCGGCAAACGGCCCGCGCCAAAGTTCAGTTTCAGGCAGGCTTCCGACCGTATCCAATCCGCCGCGCCGCCGTAGATATGTTCGGGGCTGTGTTGCACACCGCGCAGGGTCACCTGACGCACCGTGCCGCCGCGCCCGTGCGACAGGTAGTCGTCGATAAAACCCGGTTCGGCGACGTTCAGCACATCGCCCAAGCGCTTGATCGCGGGATCGTCGTCATTCTCGGCAGATTCCAGCACCAGCCGCACAGCGTCGACCCGCAGGATATCGGCAACCTCGCCCCCGAGATCCTTGAGGAAGGGTTCGAAGTCCACAGGGTCAAGCATGCGCAGGATCGCGCGGTGGATCTGGTTGGTCCCCGCAAGGTTTTCATAAGCCGCGGCGATCACGTTGCGGTGCGTGTCCTCAAGCCGGTCCAGACGGGTTTCCAGCCGGTCCATGGCGATGCCGCGCAGATCGACAATATTGCCCCCCATCGCGCGTTCATTCGCGGCGATCAGGGCTTGCATCACGTCGTTGTCGTCAAGAATGACGTCGGGCTGTGAAATAATCGCTTCCCGAAGGGAATCTTCGATCTTGTGGTTACTGCTCATGCGGGTCTCTTTTTATATTTGGCACTGACATAGCACGCGCGTCAGGCTAAATCTGCTTTTTTCTTTTGGCGTATGGCTGGTTTTTCGGCGTCAAACCGCCCGCTCGCCGCGCATGGACGGGGCAGAGGCAGGGCGAGGCTGGTGCGGTTTTCTGCGAGGGCATGGGCCGACTACGGGCCCATGCAGATCGTGGTGGGCACGCGCAGCCTGTGACGCGCGTGCCCCTTTGTCGTCGCCTTAAGGCGGGATCAGAGGATGTTCTGACCTGTCTTTGCCCAATCGGCCATGAAGGTCTCGAGCCCCTTGTCGGTCAGCGGGTGCGCGGCCAGCTTCTTGATCACTTCTGGCGGGGCGGTCATAACATCGGCACCGATACGCGCAGCGTCCAGCACATGGTTCACGGTACGGATCGACGCGGCGAGGATTTCAGTCTCGAACCCGTAGTTGTCATAGATCGTGCGGATGTCCTGGATCAGGTCCATACCGTCAAGGTTGATGTCATCCAGACGCCCGATGAATGGCGAGATGAAGGTGGCACCGGCCTTGGCGGCGATCAACGCCTGGTTCGCCGAGAAGCAGAGCGTGACGTTAACCATCTTGCCCTCGTCCGACAGCACTTTACAGGCTTTCAGACCGTCCCACGTCAGGGGCAGCTTCACGGTGATGTTTTCTGCGATCTCGGCCAGTTTGCGGCCTTCGGCGATCATGTCGTCCGCTTTGGTCGCGACAACTTCGGCAGAGACGGGGCCGTCGACCAGATCACAGATCTCTTTCGTGACTTCCAGAATGTTGCGGCCGGATTTCAGGATCAGCGACGGGTTTGTTGTTACCCCGTCTACCATGCCCAGATCGTTCAGCTCGGCGATGGCATCGATTTCGGCGGTATCTACGAAGAATTTCATGTTACGTCCTTCAGGTTGGAATAGGCAGCAGGAATGGCTATGTCTGTCGCCTAGGGCTTTAGCGCATCATCCGCCAAGCTGGAACCCTAATTCCCGTAACCCCGTTCCGGAGCGATTGGTGAAACCGCCAGAATTTTTTCATGCAAGTGAGCTGGTGGCCGTGATGACCACCCAGCCGCTGGGCCGTGCGCTGGATTACAAAGCGCCCGAAGGCGGCTGCCATATGGGGGCCTTCGTCGAGGTGCCTTTGGGTCCGCGCAAGGTGATCGGTGTCGTCTGGGGCGCTGGGCAGGGGGATTACGATCTGTCCAGGATACGGTCGGTGATCCGCGTGCTCGATGCGGCCCCCATGCGCGAAGAACTGCGCAGTTTTCTGACCCGTGCCGCCGCCTATACGCTGACGCCGATGCCCGCGATGCTGCGGCTGGCGACGCGTGCGCCGGGGCTGGGCGACCCGCCGTCGATGCGCAAGATTTACCGGCGCGGCGAGGGGGAGCCTGACCGGATGACCGACGCGCGGCGTCGCGTGTTGGAAACTCTGGCGGAGTATGGCGACCTTTCGTTCACGCTCAAGGAACTGGCCGAGATGGCGGGGGTGACGGCGTCGGTGATCAAGGGGTTGGTGACCCAGGGCGCAGTGCTGGAACAGGACAGTCCGCGCGATCTGCCGTTCATGCGCATGGACCCCAGCTTGCCCAGCAAAGAGCTGACGGAGGATCAGGCCTCGGCCTCGGCGCTGCTGGCGGCGGGGGTGGCCTCGGGCACATATGGCACCACCTTGCTGCGGGGGGTGACCGGATCGGGCAAGACCGAAGTCTATCTGGAGGCCGTCGCCGCTGCGCTGAAATCCGGCAGGCAGGCTTTGGTGCTGCTGCCGGAAATCGCGCTGACCGAACAGTTCTTGCACCGTGTGCAGGCGCGGTTTGGCGCAAAGCCTGCGGAATGGCACTCGGGTGCCACGATGACAGAGCGGCGTCGCATCTGGAAAATGGTCGGACAGGGACAGGCTCAGGTGGTGATCGGTGCGCGGTCGGCGCTGTTTCTGCCGTTCCAGAACCTTGGTCTGATCGTCGTCGACGAGGAACATGACACCTCGTACAAGCAGGAAGAAGGCGTGCTGTATAACGCCCGTGACATGGCCGTGCTGCGGGCGTCGATCTGCGGGGCGCAGGTGGTTCTGGCCTCTGCCACTCCGTCGTTGGAAAGCTGGGCCAACGCCGAGGCGGGCAAATATACGCGGGTCGAGCTGACATCGCGCTTTGGGCCGGCGGTGATGCCGACGATGGGCGCGATCGACATGCGCAGCGAAGGCCTGCCGAGCGATAAATGGGTGTCGCCCACGTTGAAGGTCGAGGTCGACAAGCGGCTGGAACGGGGCGAGCAGGCGATGCTGTTCATCAACCGCCGCGGCTATGCGCCGGTGACCCTGTGCCGCGCCTGCGGGCATCAGATCGGCTGCGATCACTGCGATGCGCGGATGGTCGAACACCGCTACCTCAAACGGCTGGTCTGCCACCAATGCGGCGAAAGCAAGCCCATGCCCGAGGTCTGCCCCTCGTGCGAGGTCGAAGGCAAGCTGGCTGCCGTGGGGCCGGGGGTGGAACGTCTGGGCGAAGAAGCCGCCGCCCTTTGGCCCGAGGCGCGGGTCGCGACGCTAAGCTCGGACATGTACGGTTCGGCCCGCGCGCTCAAGGCCGAGATTGCAGGGATCGCCGACGGGGCGGCGGATATCATCATCGGTACGCAGCTGGTTGCGAAGGGGCACAATTTTCCCAACCTCACGCTGGTGGGGGTCATCGACGCGGATCTGGGGCTGATGGGATCGGACCTGCGCGCGGCAGAACGAACCTATCAGTTGATGCGGCAGGTGGCGGGGCGCGCCGGACGGGCCGAGGCTCCGGGCACCGCGCTGTTGCAGACCTTTCAGCCGGATCACCCCGTGATCCGCGCCATTCTGGCAGGCGACGAGGAGGGGTTCTGGAAAGCCGAAGCCGGAGAGCGCCGCCACGCCGGCGTGCCACCCTATGGCCGGATGGCGGGCATCATCCTGAGCGGCCCTGATGTGGCCGCGCTGTTTGATGCGGGCAACCAGCTGGCGCGACAGGATGCGCCGCTGCGGGCCGTCGGCGCGCAGGTCTATGGGCCCGCGCCCGCGCCAATCGCACGGGTGCGCGGGCGCCATCGGGTGCGGCTGCTGGTCAAGGCCGAAAAGGCCGCCCCCTTGCAAGAGGCATTGGTGAAATGGGTCGCACAGCTGCGGTTGAAGAATGATGTGCGCATCGCCGTCGATATCGACCCTCAGAGTTTTTATTAGCGGTGCGAAGTGCTTGCCCCTGCGGGGCAAGGGCCTTCGGCGAGGATTTTGGGCCATTTGGAAGCTGCGGTTGCGCGGAGCATGCGCGTGAGGCGGGTGATTTGATCTCGTCAAGGGGCGGGAACGGGGGTAAGGAATTGCCCATGACCCAATATGTGACCCTTGAAGATGCGAAGCATCAACCGTTCTGGCGCCGCCCTGTGGCGCTGCTGTTCCTGATGGCGCTGGCGATGCCCATTGCCTTCAACACATGGTCGGCGCTGCTGAATAACTTTGTGATCGAGGTCGCCGGGTTCGACGGGTCGGACATCGGGTTGCTGCATACGGTGCGCGAGATACCGGGCTTTCTGGCGGTCGGCGTGATCGCGATTATCCTATTCGTGCGCGAACAGGTATTGGGGTTGGTATCACTGGTGCTGCTGGGGGTGGCGACGGCGCTGACCGCGTGGTTCCCGTCGATGGGCGGTATCCTGACGATCACCATGCTCAGCTCTATCGGGTTTCACTATTACGAGACGGTGAACCAGTCGCTGCAGCTGCAGTGGCTCAAGATCGAGGACGCGCCGCGCATGATCGGCTGGCTGATGGCGGCGGGGTCATTGGCGACGCTGGTCGCCTATCTGGCGATCATGGCGCTATGGGATACCTTGTCGCTGTCCTATAACATCGTCTATCTGATTGGCGGCGGGGTGACGGCGGTGATCGCGCTGGCGGCGCTGCTGGCCTATCCGCAGTTCGAGGCCCCGACACCGCAGGTCAAGAAGATGGTGCTGCGCAAGCGGTACTGGCTGTATTATGCGCTGCAATTCATGTCAGGCGCGCGGCGGCAGATCTTTGTTGTCTTTGCGGGCTTCATGATGGTCGAACGCTTTGGCTTTGATGTGCATGAAATCACCCTGCTCTATCTGATCAACCTGATCGCCAATATGATCTTTGCCCCGCTGATGGGCCGCGCAGTCGGCTTCTTTGGCGAGCGGCGCACGCTGAGCTTTGAATACATCGGGTTGATCATCGTGTTTCTGGCCTATGGCGGCGTCTATTATCTGGGCTGGGGCGTGGTGGTGGCCGCGACGCTTTATGTGCTGGATCACATGTTCTTTGCGCTGGCGCTCGCGCTCAAGACCTATTTCCAGAAGATCGCCGACCCTGCCGATATCGCGCCGACGGCGGCGGTGGCCTTTACCATCAATCACATCGCGGCGGTGTTCCTGCCTGTGGGGCTGGGGCTGCTGTGGCTGATCTCGCCCGCGGCGGTCTTTTTTCTTGCGGCGGGGATGGCGCTGGTGTCGCTGTTGCTGTCGCTGATAATCCCGCGCCATCCCGTGCCGGGCCACGAGACGATCTTTTCCAATCCGCTGCCGGCCCCGGCCGAGTAGCACCCCCTGACATAGCCGGACGTCGCGCGGCGATATCGGCGATCCTGACGGAGTTTCCCATGCCAACATTCACAGCTTTGACGACCCTTGAAGGACGCAAGCCCGCCTATGCTTTGGGCGAGGCGATGGAGCGGCTGGTGCCGGAACCCACCGGTGTCGGCGTTTTCGAGATGGAAGACGGCTCGGGCCTGTGGGAAGTCGGCGGCTATTTCGAGGAAAGCCCGGATGAGACGGCGCTGGCGGTGTTGGCGGCCTCTATGGGGGCGAAGGAATTTGTCGTGTCAGAGCTGCCGGAAACCGATTGGGTCGCCCATGTGCGCCGCGAGCTGTCGCCGGTCGAGGCAGGGCGGTTCTTTGTTTACGGCAGCCATGACGCGGACAAGGTGCCCGAAGACTGCGAACCGTTGTTGATCGAGGCGGCAATGGCCTTTGGCACCGGGCACCACGGCACCACATTAGGCTGCTTGCGCGCGTTGGACCGTTTGGCGAACGGCGGCATGGTCGGGCAGAACGTGGCAGACATCGGCTGCGGTACTGCGGTGCTGGCGATGGCGGCGGCGCGCATCTGGCCGAACCCCGTGTTGGCCAGCGACATCGACGAGGTTGCCGTCGACGTGGCCCGCGCCAATGCGGCGGCGAATAATCTGGCCGACCGTTTGATCTGCGTCGAGGCCGCGGGGTTTGACCATCCCGAACTGGCATCGCGCGCGCCCTTCGATCTGGTATTCGCCAACATCCTGAAAGGGCCGTTGGTCGCACTTGCCCCCGATATGGCCGAGGCGCTGGCCACCGAGGGCTATGCGATTCTATCTGGCATTTTAAACGAACAGGCGGATGACGTGATCGAGGTTTATGCGCAATCCGGCATCAATCTTGTCAACCGAGAGGTGATTGGTGATTGGACCACGTTGACTGTCCAGAAAATGCCATAATCTTTGTCACTTTTCGCCACGAACAAGGTCGAAATGCAGAGAATTTGACACATTCTTGCTTTATTATGATCTTGCGAGAGGTGGGGGCCTTTAGCGACTAGAGGCTGCCATGGTTGATGCTCGTCAACAATTTGGGACACGCGTAAAGAGTTTAGAGAGTAAGAACGTCAAGCTCGCTCGGGGCTATTACACCACCATCCGTGCCGACGGGCTGGTTGTCGCGCGGCCGGCGCGGCGCGGCCTGCGGGTGCCGACCAAATTACTGGTCGCCTTGGTGGCCCTGTTCGTCTGCTTCAAAGGGTTCGTTCTGGCGGCGATCGGCCCCACGGCCTATGACAGCAGGCTGGACAGTTTGGCGCAGGGCACCGTGATCGAACAGGCGGGGGCTTGGGTTTTGCAGGTCGATCCGGTGACGCAAACGCTTGCCCGTAAGCTGGGGCCGGTCTTTCGCGGATAGGGGTGCTGCGGGACGGTGGCCTGCACCGTCATTTTTCACTGTCGTAGAATAAATGAAGCCACGCAGATCATTCAGATGTGCGTGGCTTGTGCTTTGGGTTGGCAGCCCCTTGGGCGCTATGAAACATCGACCCTTAGCGGATGAAGTGGTTCATTGCGACGCGTTCGATGTCGCCACGGACCAGACCGATATCGTCGAGTTCACGGTCGGACAGCGCGGACAGGGCGTTGCGTGTGACACGTGCATCGTTCCATTTGATGATGCTGCCGACAACGTCGCCAAGATGCGCGAAAAAGCGGTTAACAGCTGCGGCGGTGCCGTAGGTGGTTGGGGTATTATAGTAAACAGCCATTGGAGCCATCCTTGAATAAAGAAAAGCCGGATAATCCGGCGGTGCGCTGTGCAATTAGGCAGAATGAAAACACTTCACAACACCCACCGGCGCATGTGTGTTCTGCGTTTGCTGCATAGCAGCATTTGGCGGTTTAGCGCCTATTCATAAGGGGTTTTCCGCTATTGGCGCGGGGGTCGTTTTCAGTGGCTTGAGCGTCGCAACCCGCCCCGAAATTCAGGTTGCAGGTTGAATTGTGACTTTTATGTGGCGCGGTGCAAAAACCTTGGTGGATGTTCGCGTTTCGTGCTACTGCCTTGGAAAAAGAAAATTCTTGAGGATAATGGGCATATGATACGGGTAATCGGCATTGATCCGGGCTTGCGCAATATGGGCTGGGGCGTCATCGACGTGGCCGGCAGCCGCATCACGCATGTGGCGAACGGCATTTGTCAGTCCGAGGGGGTCGATCTTGCCACGCGTCTTTTGTCGCTCCATGCGCAGTTGACGCGCATCATCGTGACCTATCGACCCGATGCCGCGGCGGTGGAACAGACTTTTGTGAACAAGGACGGTGCTGGGACGCTCAAGCTGGGGCAGGCGCGGGGGATCGCGATGCTGGTGCCTGCGCAGGCGGGGCTGGCGGTGGGTGAATATGCGCCCAATACGGTCAAGAAAACGGTCGTTGGCGTCGGCCACGCGGATAAGGGGCAGGTGCTTCATATGGTACGCATGCAATTGCCGGGGGCAGAGATTGCCGGCCCCGATGCCGCGGATGCCTTGGCGATCGCGATCTGTCATGCGCATCACGGGGGAGCCTCGACCTTGGCGCAGGCCGTCGCAAGGGCAAGCGCATGATTGGCAAGATCACAGGACGTATTGATTATCGCGCGCCGGATCATCTGCTGATCGACGTGCGTGGTGTTGGTTATCTGGTCTATTGCTCTGACCGGACGATGGCCGCGCTGCCCGGCGTGGGCGAGGTGGTGGCGCTTTTCACCGATCTGGTGGTGCGCGAAGACCTGATGCAGCTTTTCGGCTTTCAGACTTTGGCGGAGAAGGAATGGCACCGGTTGCTGACCTCTGTTCAGGGGGTGGGGGCCAAGGCATCGCTGGCCATTCTGGGCGCGCTTGGGCCAGATGGTGTCAGCCGCGCCATCGCGCTTGGGGACTGGAACGCGGTCAAAGTGGCCAAGGGCGTCGGCCCCAAGATCGCGCAGCGCGTGGTGCTGGACCTCAAGGATAAGGCGCCGGGGGTGATGGCGATGACCGGTTCGCTGGCCGAGGCGCATGGCGAGGTCGAAGCCGCAGCAGAGGTGATCGAAACCGCTGCCCCCAAACGCCGCCCCGTGGCCCCGCCGAACCAGTCCGCGCAGGCAGAGGCGCTGTCGGCGCTTGGCAACCTTGGCTATGGTCCGGGCGATGCGGCAGGGGCCGTGGCGCAAGCCGCCGGAGAGATGCCCGAGGCCGACACCCCGCAGCTGATCCGCGCGGCGTTGAAACTGCTTGCCCCCAAAGGATAGGATGCGCATAGCCGCGTGGCCGTCCGTATGAACCTTGCTTGGATATTTGATGATCGACAGTGACCCAACTTTGCGGCCGGACCCGCAGCCCGGTGATATAGACCGCGCCCTGCGCCCGCAGATGCTGGATGAATTCGTCGGTCAGGCCGAGGCGCGGGCCAACCTCAAGGTGTTCATCCAATCCGCCAAGCAGCGGGGCGAGGCGATGGACCACACGCTGTTCCATGGCCCGCCCGGATTGGGGAAGACCACGCTGGCGCAAATCATGGCGCGCGAGCTGGGGGTCGGTTTCCGCATGACCTCTGGCCCTGTGCTGGCAAAGGCGGGCGATCTGGCGGCGATCCTGACCAACCTCGAAGCCCGCGACGTATTGTTTATCGATGAAATCCACCGTCTGAACCCAGCCGTGGAAGAGGTGCTGTATCCCGCGTTGGAAGACTTTGAACTGGATCTGGTGATCGGCGAAGGGCCCGCCGCGCGCACCGTGCGCATCGAATTGCAGCCCTTCACGCTGGTTGGCGCGACAACGCGCATGGGGCTGTTGACCACGCCGTTGCGCGACCGTTTCGGCATTCCTACGCGTTTGCAGTTCTATACCGAGGATGAGTTGTTCATCATCGTCGATCGCAATGCCCGCAAGCTGGGGGCTCCCGCCGATGAAGGGGGCGCACGCGAGATCGCCAAGCGCGCCCGTGGCACCCCGCGTATCGCGGGCCGTCTGCTGCGGCGCGTTGTGGATTTCGCCGTGGTCGAAGGCGACGGCCGGGTGACCCGCGCGCTGGCGGATATGGCGCTGACCCGTCTTGGCGTCGACAAGCTGGGGCTGGACGGGGCTGACCGCCGCTATCTGCGTCTGATCGCCGAGAATTATCAGGGCGGACCGGTCGGGATCGAAACCATGTCGGCGGCGCTATCTGAATCCCGTGACGCGCTGGAAGAGGTGATCGAGCCCTACCTGCTGCAACAAGGGCTGATCCAGCGCACGCCGCGGGGACGGATGCTGGCGCAGAAAGCCTGGTCGCATCTGGGGATGGCACCGCCCAAACCCCAAAGCGATTTGTTTGGCTGAGGGCGGGGGTGCCTTCGGCGAGGATTTAAGACCATTTGGAAGTTGAGATGACACCACAAGAGATCGAAGCGCTGTTTACCCGAAGCGACGACAGCTATGCCTTTGCCCGTTGGGGCCGTCCGTTGGCGCCTGTGGTCTTTGGCGTGGATGATGCGACGCTGACCGTGGTCAAAAGCGCGATCGAGGCGGTCTGTCAGTTGGCGGGGCACAGCATGTCAGAGACCGACCCCGAGCTTGGCAGCAATCTGATGATGTTCTTTTTCAAGGATTGGGCAGAGCTGTTGGAGGTGCCCGATCTGGACCGTCTGGTGCCTGATCTTGGCCCGTTGGTGGAAAAGCTGGATGCGGCGGGGGCCAATCAGTATCGTCTGTTCCGCTTCGACGAGACAGGTGCCATCAAGGCATGTTTCGTCTTTCTGCGCATGGACGAGCAGCTGAGCGCGATGCCCGCGCAAGCCCTGGCACTGGGGCAGATCGTGCAGTCGTTCTTGCTATGGTCTGATACTGCGTTCCGCGAGGTGTCGCCACTTGCTCTGCACGAGGGGGCGACGATCCTGAAGCCAGAGGTGGCGGCACTGTTGCGTGCGGCCTATGACCCCGTGATGCCCGTGGCAGCGCAGGACCCGTCTCATGCACTGCGTTTGTTCGCGCGGGTGGGGGCGGCGCAATGACCCATCATCTGCCGATCCGCGTTTACTATGAAGACACCGATATGGCGGGGATCGTCTATTACGCGAATTACCTGCGCTATATCGAACGGGCGCGCAGTGACTGGGTGCGCGAGATGGGAATTGACCAGCTGGCCATGAAGGCCGAAGGCGTGGTCTTTGCCGTGCGGCGGGTAGAGGCGGATTACATTCAGCCTGCGGTCTTCGACGATATGCTTGATGTAGAGACATGGGTCACGTCGATCACGCCGGCTCGCATGGTGATGCAGCAAGAGGTCAAACGCGGCGATACGGTTCTGTTCCGGGCAGTGGTCACGATTGTTTGTATCGCGGCGTCAGGTAAACCCTGCCGATTGCCAGCGAAACTTCGCTCAATCCCCGTCTAGCAGGCGGATTGGCCCCATAATCCTAGCAATAGATATTGCACTCGGCTAAGCTTGTGCCAAATAGCGCCTTGGAAAACAGGGCCGTTGAGGCAGATGAAGCCCCTTTTGGGCGCAACAAAAAGAGCAGAACCGATGGAAGCAGAAACGCTGGCGGCGGCAAGCGAGATTGATTTCTCGCTCTTGGGTCTATTTCTCCGCGCAACGATTACCGTAAAACTCGTGATGATCATGCTGATCGTCGCGTCCTTCTGGTCGTGGTCGATCATCATTCAGAAGATGATCCAGTACCGCCATGCCAAAGCCGAGGCAGAGCGGTTTGACCAAGCATTCTGGTCGGGCGAGCCATTGGACGGGTTGTATGACACGATCGGGCCGGATCCGGATGGGGCCGCAGAAAAGATTTTCGCCGCCGGTATGACGGAATGGCGCCGGTCGCACCGCGAGGATGGCGGGCTGATCCCCGGTGCCACCGCGCGGATCGACCGCAGCATGGATGTGGCGATTGCCAAAGAGGCAGAGCGTCTGCAGAAGGGCTTGCCCGTGCTGGCGACCACCGGGTCGACCGCGCCATTTATCGGTCTGTTCGGGACCGTGTTCGGGATCATGAACTCTTTCATCGAGATCGCGGCCCAGCAAAACACCAGCCTCGTCGTCGTCGCCCCCGGTATTGCCGAAGCGCTTCTGGCCACAGGCATCGGCCTTCTGGCGGCTATTCCCGCGGTTATCTTCTATAACAAGCTGAGCGCGGATTCAGACCGTATTCTGGGCGGCTACGAAGCCTTTGCTGATGAATTCGCCACCATTCTCAGCCGTCAGCTGGATAGCTGAGCCATGGCAGGTGGTGTGATGAAAAAGCAGGGCGGGGGTGGCCGTGGCCGCCGTCGCGGCCGTGCGCAGCCGATGGCAGAGATCAACATCACGCCGTTCGTTGACGTGATGCTGGTGCTCTTGATCATCTTTATGGTCGCAGCACCTTTGCTGACCGTTGGCGTGCCGGTCGAGCTGCCCAAAACAGCGGCCACCGCCCTGCCGTCCGAGCAGGAGGAGCCGTTGACCGTGACCGTTCTGGCGGACGGATCCGTGCAGATCCAGAAGACAGAAACCGCGCGTGATGATCTGGTTGCCAAGCTGCGTGCCATTTCGGCAGAGCGTGCGAGCGACCGTGTGTTCCTGCGTGCGGATGGGGCTGTGCCCTATGCCTCGATTATGGAAGTCATGGGAGCGCTGAACGCAGGCGGCTTTAGCAACATCGGTCTGGTGACTGAAACCGGCGGGCCGAAGTTGGACGGCACAGGCGCGTCAGGCGGGTAACCATGCACAAGGGGCATTACATCTCTGGCGCGGGTCACTTGGGGCTCATCGGCTGGCTATTGCTGGGGAATATCTTTACCTCGCACAGCGACCCTGTGGAGATGCAGGAGGTGTCGGTCATCTCTGCCGCACAATATGACGAGATGGTCGCCGCGGCGCAATCCGCGCAGGCGGAGGCCGCAGCGCAGCCCGAGCCTGCCCCTGAACCGGAACCTGCCCCCGAACCAGAACCGACCCCTGAGCCTGCGCCGGAGCCCGAGCCCGCCCCGGAACCGGAGCCTGTACCAGAGCCTGAACCCATCGCACCGCCCCCCTCGGAGGACGTGAGCGATCAGGCCCCCGAGCTGCCCGAGCCGCCTGCCGATGTCGCCGTTCTGACGCCAGAGGAGGCACCCGTCGCCGTGCCGCGCCCTGTAGAGCGCGTGGCCCCCGAACCCGTAGAGGCCCCGGATCCCGAGGCGCGCACCGATGATGTGCTGCGCGAGGCCGCGACACCGGATGCGCCGGCAGAGAAGGTCGTGGAAGAGGCACAGGAAGCCACCGCCCCCGAAGAGGCGACGACGCAGATTGTGACCGAAGCAACGGAAGCGCCCAAAGCGTCGCCGACCCAATCCGCACGTCCTCCGGCCCGCCGCCCCACACCTCCTGCGCCGCAGGTGGCAGAGGCACCCGCCGAGACGCCGAAACCCGAAACGCCGAAACCCGCCACACCGAAGCCGGAAACACCCAAGCCAGAGGCCCCCAAGCCGACGCCCGAACCGACAACGGATAAGGACGCCGTGGCAGCCGCCCTCGCCGAAGCCATGGGAGAGACCGACGCGCCTGCAACGCCGGCGGCACCCTCTGGCCCGCCATTGTCGGCTGGCGAGAAAGAATCGCTGCGCGTGGCGGTATCGTCGTGTTGGAACGTGGGGTCCCTTTCCTCCGAGGCATTGCGCACTACTGTAGTGGTGAGTGTCGCAATGAACCAAGATGGCACGCCACAGACCAATTCGATCAAGATGACCAGCAGTTCGGGCGGATCACAGGGGGCTGCCAATCAGGCGTTCGAGGCCGCACGGCGGGCAATTATCCGCTGCGGCGCGCGCGGGTATCAGCTTCCTGTAGAAAAATTCGGTCAATGGCAGAATATTGAGATGACCTTTAATCCTGAAAGGATGCGCATCAAATGATTGTACGAATTCTGAGCCTCTGTCTCGCGCTTATCGGCGGTGTTGCCTCGGTCGCGCAGGCGCAGGATGGACCATTGCGGATCGAGATTACCGAAGGTGTGATTGAACCCTTGCCCTTTGCCGTGCCCAGCTTTCAGCCCGAAAGCGGGGACGCGGGGCAGATGGCCGTTGATCTGGCGCGGGTCGTGTCCGAAGATCTTGTCGGTTCTGGTCTGTTCCGTGAAGTACCGGCGAGCGCCTATATCTCGACCGTAAGCGATTTTAACGCGCCGATCCAATATGCTGACTGGAAAGCGATCAACGCGCAGGCGCTGATCACCGGTGCCGTCAGTGTCTCGGGCAATACGTTGAACGTGAAGTTCCGTCTGTATGACGTATTTTCGGGCGCTGAACTGGGGTCGGGCTTGCAGTTTTCGGGCACGGTCGATGGCTGGCGTCGCATGGCGCATAAGGTGGCCGATGCCGTCTATTCGCGTATCACGGGCGAAGGGGGCTATTTCGACAGCCGCGTCGTCTATGTCTCTGAGACGGGGCCCAAGGATGACCGCGCGAAACGGCTGGCTGTGATGGATTACGATGGGGCCAATGTACGCTATCTGACCGACAGCTCGTCGATCGTGCTGGCACCGCGGTTCTCGCCCTCGGGGGATCGTATTCTCTACACCAGCTACGAAAGCGGCTTCCCGCGGATCTATGTGCTCGACATCGGGTCGGTGCAGCGTCGCGTGCTGGAAAGCGCCGAAGGCACCATGAGCTTTGCGCCGCGGTTCTCTCCGTCCGGCAATACGGTTGTCTATTCGCTGACCCAAGGCGGGAACACGGATATCTACACGATGGATATCAACACCGGCCAGTCGACACGGCTGACCAACACACCTGCGATTGAAACCGCGCCCAGCTATTCGCCGGATGGCAGCCGGATCGTTTTCGAAAGCGACCGTTCGGGATCGCAGCAGCTGTATATCATGCCTGCAACAGGCGGCGAGGCGACGCGGATCTCGTTTGGCGAAGGGCGCTATGGCACGCCGGTCTGGTCGCCGCGCGGCGATCTGGTGGCCTTTACCAAGCAGAACAAGGGCCGGTTCCACATCGGCGTGATGCGGCTGGACGGGTCGGAAGAACGTCTGCTGACCGCGTCGTTCCTGGATGAAGGCCCCACATGGGCCCCCAACGGCCGCGTCATTATGTTCGCGCGGGAAACCCAAGGGGCAGGCGGGGCGTCGTCGCTGTATTCGGTCGATATCTCGGGCCGGAACCTCAAGCCTGTGCGCACCCAAGAGGGCGGATCGGATCCGTCTTGGTCGCCGCTTCAGAAGTAAACAACAGCCATAGTGCCTTGGTGTTTCCCAATACCAAGGCACTATGGTAACACCGTCACAACAGACACATTAAAATGCTATCGTCAAAAAGGCACAGTCCATGAACCGCATTCTCACCGCAACTCTATTGATCGCAGCGCTGGCCGTATCGGCTTGTACCAACCCTGACCGCTTTGGCGCGGACGGCATGAATAACGGTGCCGCGAATGGCGCAGGCCTGAACGGGGGCATTATCCCCGGCAGCGCGAACGACCCGGCTTCTACGGCATATTTCCAGCAAGCCGTTGGGGATCGCGTGCTGTTCCTGGTTGACCAATCCAACCTGACACCCGAAGGCCAAGCGACGCTGGACGGTCAGGCAGCCTGGTTGAACACCAACACCGATTACCAAGCCGTGATCGAAGGCCACGCGGACGAGCAGGGCACACGGGAATACAACCTTGCGCTTGGCGCACGCCGTGCCAATGCAGCGCGCGAATATTTGATCTCGCGCGGGATCGCCGCCAGCCGTCTTCGCGTTGTAAGCTATGGTAAAGAACGCCCGATCGAAGTCTGTTCGAGCGAGGCATGCTATGCCAAGAACCGTCGGGCCGTGACCGTACTTGCGGGCGGTCTGACCAGCTAAGTCGTCTACGTTAGGTTAGGATTTTAATATGCGGTTTGCTTTGATTGTAGCGCTTGGACTGGCCTTTGGGCCGGTCGCGGCGCAGGCGCAGGATGCGCAGACTTTGGCGGATGTGCGTCAGGAACTGACGGTACTGAACGTCGAGGTGCAAAAGCTGCGCCGAGAACTGTCCACCACTGGCGGCGCGAGCGTTGCCGTGACCGGTGGGTCGGTGCTTGAGCGCGTCAATGCAATGGAAAGCGAACTGCAGCGCCTGACCTCTAAAACCGAAGAGCTGGAAAACCGGATCAACCGCGTGGTCACCGATGGGACCAACCGGATCGGTGATCTGGAATTCCGGCTGGTCGAGCTTGAAGGCGGCGATGTGGGCAGCCTCGGCCAGACCTCTACCCTTGGCGGGGGCGAGATGCCCGCGACCATGGCACCCGCCACGCCCGTGCCCGCACCAGCGGACCCGTTGGCCAATACTTCTACCCCCACAAATACCGCAGAACTTGCGGTGGGTGAAAAAACAGACTTCGAGCGGGCGAAGGCGGCGCTCGCTGACGGTGACTTTCGCAGCGCCGCAGACCAGTTTGCGACCTTCAATCAGACCTATCCGGGCGGACCGCTAGGCCCCGAAGCCGATCTGCGGCGCGGCGATGCGCTGGACGGTCTGGGGGATACCCGCGAAGCGGCACGCGCCTATCTGGCAAGTTTTAGCGCCGATCCCGCGGGGCCTGTCGCGGCAGAAGCACTGTACCAGCTTGGCAGCTCTTTGGGGGCCTTGGGCCAAACCCAAGAAGCCTGCGTGACCTTGGGCGAAGTCGCATCGCGCTTCCCCACAAGCCCCTTCGTCGCGCAGGCGCAATCCGAACGCAGCGTGCTTGCCTGCCAGTGATCTAATGACCGACCCGCTGGCGCAGAGCATCGCCGCCAGCTTTGACTCCGCACCGCCGCGCGTATTGGGTGTGGCGGTGTCGGGGGGCGGCGACTCTGTCGCGCTTTTACATCTTCTGAACGACTATGCCCGCAGCCGCGGGATCGCGCTGCACGCAGCGACCGTCGATCACGGCCTGCGACCCGAGGCCGCCCGCGAAGCCGCGATGGTCGCCCGCCAGTGTCGCGCGCTTGGCGTTCCGCATGACACGCTGAGGTGGACGGGCTGGGACCACAGCGGCAATTTGCAGAACGAGGCCCGCAAGGCGCGTTACCGGTTGTTGGCGGATTGGGCACGGGGGCAGGGCATTGACGCTGTCTGCATCGGGCATACCGCCGACGATCTGGCAGAGACTTTCGTGATGCGTTTGGGGCGCCGGGCAGGGGTCGACGGGCTATCCGCCATGCCTGCGGTTTTCGACCGACATGGCATGCGTTGGCACAGGCCCTTGCTCAACGCCCGACGCGCCGACCTGCGCGCGCATCTGACGCAACGCGGCGTGACTTGGGTTGATGACCCCAGCAACGAGGATGACAGCTTTGCGCGGGTGCGCATCCGCAAGGCGCTGACGGTGCTGACCGATCTGGGCGTTGATTCTGCCGCACTTGCCGATGTCTCGCGCCACCTTGCCGATGCCCGTACCGCGCTTGACGCGCAGATGTTTGCCGCCGCACGCGCCCATGCCCACGTTCAATGCGGTGCCGTGGCGATGAATTGGCAGGCACTGTGTGACCTCCCGACAGAGACACGCCGCCGATTGCTGACCCATACGATCGCTTGGATCAACGGGGCCACCTACGCCCCACGCAGCAGCGCCGTGGCAGAGGTGCTGACGGCGCTTGATGATGCCGGTGCCGCGACCGTGCAGGGGTGCGAGCTGCGTTTGAAGCGCGATAAACTGTGGATTTACAGAGAGTTGCAGGCGGTGCGGGCGGTTGATGCGCCCGTGGGCGCACTTTGGGACGGCCGC
>NZ_DGMH01000032.1:608-864 GCF_002388305.1 Sulfitobacter sp. UBA4523 | reverse complement strand
GCGCACTTTGGGACGGCCGCTGGCGTCTGGAACCTTGCGGCGATGCGCCCGCGCCCGACACGCAAACCACGATCCGTGCCTTGGGCGCTGAAGGGCTGCGCAGCTTTGCGGATTGGCGCGATTTGGGCGTGCCGCGCGGCGTCTTGCTGGCCTCTCCGGCGGTGTGGCAGGGCGCGGAACTGGTCGCTGCCCCCCTTGTCGGTCGGTCGCAAAACTGGCAAGCAGTGCTCGAACGCGGCGAAGATGCCTTTTTCGC
>NZ_DGMH01000032.1:0-439 GCF_002388305.1 Sulfitobacter sp. UBA4523 | reverse complement strand
GCGGCGAAGATGCCTTTTTCGCCGCACATATGACGCATTGAACATGCGCCGATCGTGTCTATCTTACACGCATTGGGCGCTGTGTTTGGTGCCGTCCCCCGGATGTAGGAGACTTTCCTTTGGGTAATATGCGCAATCTCGCCTTTTGGGTTGTATTGATGCTTTTGGTTTTGGCGCTGTTCAATCTGTTCAGCGGCTCGACTGGCGGGCTGCAAAGCCGTGAAATCAGCTATTCCGAATTTGTGACCGCTGTCGAAGCAGGGGACGTGCGCAACGTCACGCTTGATGGTGAACAGGTTCGTTTCCGTCGTGCCGATGGCAGTGACTATGTCACGATCCGGCCCGAAGACGCCGAGGTCACCAGCCTGCTGATGTCCAAGGACATCCCTGTGCGCGCTGAACCCCAGCAGCAATCCGGTTTCCAGACCTTCCTGATGTC
>NZ_DGMH01000003.1:0-10868 GCF_002388305.1 Sulfitobacter sp. UBA4523 | reverse complement strand
TCGCACCGGCTTTGACCATTTTGACCATCCGTTCGCCCGCCAGTGCCGCATCGTGAATCACCGCACCGGGTTTAGAGCGGTCGACCAGCGTCGCGTCGTCGTTATAGGCGCGGTCGGCAAAGATCTCTCCGGCCCACTTACAGCCAAGCGATTGCACCGCGTCCTGTTGCGCCGTGGCGGCCAGCACCATGACGATCAGATCAGGCGCGACGCTGAGCGCGGCCTCATAAAGGTCGCGGGCCAGTATCTCGTCCTCTGACGCCATATTGGCGAGCGCGCCGTGCAGTTTCAGGTGCCGCACCGATGTGCCAAGGCTGCGGGCCATGCCGACGCTGGCGGCGACCTGATAGCGGACCTGATTTTGCAGCGTGCCCCGTGGCACCGACATGCGGTTGCGGCCAAAACCGGCCAGATCCATGAAACCGGGGTGCGCACCGATACCGACGCCATTGTCACGCGCCAGCGTCATCGTCGCAGACATCACATCGGCGTCGCCCGCATGGCCACCACAGGCGATGTTGGCAGAGCTGATGATTTGCAACAAAGCGGCATCATCGCCCATTTTCCACGGGCCAAAGCTTTCGCCCATATCGGCATTCAGATCGACGGTCGGCATTTAATGCTCCTCTTCAAAGGGGTTGTCGGTGGCAGAGATCGCGCCCCCCACCAGTTGATAGGCCAGCAGGTTGCGGATTTTGGCCGGGTCGCGGACCAGCGGCGTGACCTGCGCACCAAGCGCTTTGATGTCTTGGCGGTGCTGCGTCTCGAGCGTGATGGCCTGTTCCAGCGTGATGAATTCGAACCGGATCGCGGTGCCCGATGCCGCCTGCGCCACGCGGGGCAGGTCGCGGGGAATCACGGTACCGATACGGGGATAACCGCCGGTGGTCTGGCACTCGCCCATCAGCACGAAAGGTGCGCCGTCACCGGTGATCTGGATGTCGCCGGGCACGATGACCTCGGACAGGATGGACAGACCGCCCTCGGCGCTGAAACCGTCGCCGTCGTGGTCCATGCGCACGCCCATGCGGTTGGCACGCGGGTCGCGGGTAAAGGCGGTGGTCTCGAAGCGTTTGCGTTCATCAATGGTAAAGTGGTCGGTCTGCATGCTGGCCACGACGCGCACGGTGCCGCCGTCAAAACGACTGTCGCGGGGCAGTTGCAGCCCCGTTTCGCGCGACTTGTCCGGCCCGAGGGGCAGCGCGTCGCCCGCAGCAAGCGGCTGGCCCAGACCTGCGCTTAGGTGGCTGGCCCGTGCCCCCAACAGTCTGTCAGAGGCGATGCCCCCGCCCACATGCAGATAGCCATAGGTGCCGCCCGTGGTGCCGCCGATGGTCAGCTTTGCCCCAGCGGGCAGCATGTGGCTGGCGTTCCAGACGATGGCATCGCCGTCGATGCTGGCGGCCATGGTGGCTCCTGTCAGGGCGATACGGATGTCGGCGTCGGCCGTGAAGGTCCCGCCGGTGCCTGTCATCTCTATCACCGCAAGCTCGGGCGATTGGCCAAGCAGGGTGGCCCCTTCGTAAAGCGCCACGGGATCGGCGGCACCGCCCTTTGTAAGCCCTTGGGCACGCCAACCGGGACGGCCCATATCCTGTATCGTCAGGGCGGGACCGGCTTGGGAAATGGTGAGGGTCGCGCTCATGCCAGCACCTCTGTCTCTGCGCCGCCCTGGCCGGTTTCATCTGTCGCGGTGATCTTGTCATATTCGGCGCGTGATATGGAGGGGAAGCACAGCTCGTCCCCCGGAGACAGGGCAAAGGGCGTGTCGCTGCGCGGGCGGAAGGTCTTGAATGCGGTCTGCCCGATATGGCGCCAGCCGGTGGGGGAGGCATTGGTGAAGATAATCAGCTGCCGGATCGCCACGATCAACGCGCCGGCGGGGACGGATTTTGTCAGCCCCTGCTGGCGCGGAATATCCCAGTTCTGCGGCAGTTCGCCCATATAGGGCTGGCCGGGGGCAAAGCCGATGGTCAGCACCCGTACGCGCGCCTGCGACAGCTGTGCAATCGCCGCATCGGGGTCCAGCCCCGCAAGCTCTGCCGCTTCTTCAAGCTGTGGTGCAAGGTCGGTGCCATAGACCGTTGGCACATGCCACAGCGTCCGCCCCGTCGGCAGGTCAGAGGTGTACCAGTCGCGCGTTGCCAGCAGGTCGTGCAGCCGGTCCAGCAGGGTATCCACCGAAGCCGCCACCAGATCGATCTGCAGGAAGGTGGACACCAGCGAGGTGCTCGTCTCTGTTACCTCGGGCCAGTCGGCGGCATCCACGGCGGCGCGAAACGACAGGGCGGCGCGGTTCGCGGGCTCTGACATAGTGTCGGCAAAACGCACCAGCACGCCGGACAGGCCAACGGTCTGGATCAGGGGGAAGTCGGTCATTGGGGCACCTGCCTTAGATTTTCGGGCAGCCAGGTCGCGATGTCGGGGAAGAAGATCAGGACAAAGACCATCACCACCATGATCAGGAACATCGGCAAGGCGGCTTTGGTGATATATCCCATCTCGTGATCCGTCATGCCTTGCAGCACGAACAGATTGAACCCGATCGGCGGCGTGATCTGCGCCATCTCGACCACGACCACAACAAAGATGCCGAACCAGATCAAGTCGATCCCCGCACCGCGCACCATCGGTTCAACGACAGCCATCGTCAGCACGACCGACGAAATTCCATCAAGGAACATGCCCAGGACGATATAGAATACCAGCAGCGCCATCAGCAGTTGAAAGCGCGTCAGTTCAAGCGCTGCGATCCCGTCCGCCAGCGCACGCGGCAGGCCGGTAAATCCCATCGACAGTTTAAGAAAGGCAGCACCTGCAAGGATCAATGCGATCATGGCAGAGGTGCGCATCGCCCCCATCAGGCTTTCCTGAAAGCTGGTCCAGTTCAGCGACCCCTGCATCAACGCCAGCGCCAGCGACCCCAGCACACCGATGGCAGCCGCCTCTGTCGCGGTGGCGTAGCCCAGATACATCGACCCGATCACCACCGTGATCAGCCCGAAGACCGGCAACAGAAAGCGCGAGTTGCGCAGCTTGGCGGCAAAGCTCATCCCTGTCTCGACGCTGGGGTTCCAGTCCTTCGAGGTCAGCGCGATAAAGGCGACATAGGCCATGAACATCAGCGCCAGAATAAGCCCCGGCAGGACGCCGGCAAAGAACAGTTCGGTGATGCTTTCGTTCACGGTGACGCCGTAAACGATCAGCGCGAGCGAGGGCGGGATCATCAGACCCAGCGTAGCGGCACCGGCCAGCGTGCCGATGATCATCTTTTCGGGATAGTTGCGCGCCCGCAGTTCGGGGATCGACATTTTACCCACGGTCGACAGCGTCGCGGCAGACGACCCTGAAACGGCGGCAAAGACGGTGCAGCCGACGATATTGGTATGCACCAGCCCGCCGGGCAATTTCGCCAGCCACGGCGACAGCCCTTTGAACATATCCTCGGATAGGCGTGTCCTGAACAGGATCTCCCCCATCCAGATGAACAGCGGCAGCGCGGTCAGCGTCCACGAGCTGGACGAGGCCCAGATCGTCGTGACCATAGCATCGCCAACGGGGCGGGTGGTAAACAGTTCCATCCCGAACCAGGCGACGCCCATCAGCGCCAGACCAACCCAGACGCCGGTGCCCAGCAGGAACAGCAGCACAGTGATAAACAGAATGATCGCGTAAAGTTCCGTCACAGCGTCACTCCCCAAAACTTTGATCGACAAGATCGCGGGTGAGACGGTGTTCGCCTTTTACGATCAGATAGAGCAGGTTATCGGTCAGCGCGATGGCAAGGATGCCACCGCCCACAACCATCACCGACTGCGGAATCCACAAGGATGTGGCGTCTTGCGACTGGCTGACTTCGTTGAATTTCCACGACCAGTAGACGAACCAATAGGCGTAGTAGGTGAAATACCACGCAATCGCCGCGGCAAGGCCGAAGCACCAGATTTCAAGCAGCCGTTTCGGGCCTGCGGGCAGGGCGTTCAGCAGCACAGATACGCGGATATGCGCGCCACGGTTCAGCGCGTTGGCGAAAGCGAGGAAGCTGGCGGCGGCCATCGCATAGCCGGCATAGCTTGCCGCACCGGGGAAAACCTCGCCGGTCCAGCGGGCAACCATCTGCACCACGATCAGCAGCAGGATCGCGACAAGACTGACGGCAGCCAGGGCGCCGGATGCGAAATAGATGAAATCAAGCAGGCGTCGCAGGATGTTCATGGGAAAGGTCTCCGGATTGGCGGATCGAAGGTCAAACGGCGGCACCTGTGGGGGTGCCGCCGTTCGTTGATTTACTGCATGGACTTGTAGCTATCGACGATCGCCTGACCGTCCTCGCCCGCATTCTCCAGCCATTCGGAGGTCATGGTGCCGCCAATGTCGCGCAGGCCGGACATCAGCTCTTCGCTCGCGGGTTCCACGGTCATGCCGCCTTCGCGCAGCCCGTCATAGGTGAACTGCGTATAGTCCTTGGAGGCTTGCAGCCCGCGCGTTTCCGCATCGCTGGCACAGGTGGTGATGATCGCCTTGTTCTCTTCCGAGACATCGTTCCACACGTCATTGTTGATCATGATGTAGTTGCGCGGCAGCCAAGCGTCGACCTCGTAGAAATGGGTCAGGCTTTCCCAGACTTTCTGGTCATAGCCGGTCGCACCGGACGAGATCATCGATTCCGCAACGCCGGTGGCAAAAGCCTGGCTTAGCTCGGCGGCTTCGATGGTGACGGGCAGCATGCCTGTCAGCTCTGCCAGACGGCTGGTGGCGTTGTTGTAGGACCGGAACTTGACGCCCTTCATGTCCTCGATCGTGTTGACCTCTTTCTTGAAGTACAGGCCCTGTGGCGGCCATGGCACGTTATAAAGCAGTGTCAGGTTCTGCTCTGCCAACAGCTCTTCGATCTTGGGTTTCGCGGCTTTCCACAGCTTGTCGGACGCCTCGAAGGACGGCGCGAGGAAGGGGATGGAATCAAAGCCGAAGATCGCGTTTTCGTTCTGGTGCCCCGACAGGATGCGTTCGCCGAGCTGGACCTGACCGGTCTGGATCGCGCGTTTGATGTCGGCACCCGCGATCAGCGACCCGCCGGGGTGCACGGTGATCTCGATCTCGCCCGCGGTGCCTTCGGTCACGCAGTTGGCGAATTCAACGCCGTTCTCGGAATGGAAGTTCGACGCCGAATAGGCCATCGGCATGTCCCATTTCTCTGCCGCGAAAGCAGGCAGGGCGGTGGTGACCGTCAGGGCGGCGGTCGCGACGCCTGTCATCAATGTGGTGGTCCGTTTCATGTGGTTCTCTCCTTGTTGGTATGTCTTTGGTTTGCGGGGTTAGCCCCTGCTAAACCGTTGTGGTGCATAGGGCTGTAGGTCGGTGTTGACGGGTTGCCCCATAACCAATCCTGCGACGAGGCGGCCTGTTTTGGGCCCGCCTGTCAACCCGATGTGGTGATGCCCGAAGGCGGTAAAGACCCGGCTTGTGCCAACCTGTCCGATCAGGGGCAGGCTGTCGCTGGGGGCAGGTCGGTGCCCCAGCCATTCGATTTCGCGCGTGGCCTCAAGCTGTGGAAAGGCCGCCTTGGCCTGTCGCCGCAGCAGCGCCAGCGGTGCCCTGGACGGGGCTGCGTCAAGCCCGCCGAATTCCAGAATACCCGCGCAGCGTAGGCCCTGCGCCATGGGGGTGGCAACGAATTTCCCGCTGGCGATCATCACGGGGCGCGCGGGCCCGCCCGTCGCGCCCTCGAATATCACATGATAGCCGCGTTCGCTTTCCAGCGGGACGTTCAGCCCCAGCTTGGCCATCAGCGGTTTCGACCAGACGCCGGTGGCAAGCACGATATCGCCACAGGCCACGCGGCCTTGGGTCGTCTCGACCCCTGAAATCGCGCCGCCGGACAGGTCGAAATCCTTGACCTCGGCCTGCAGGATCGTGCCGCCGCCCTGTTCGAACGCCCGCGCCAGGGCGCCGACATAGCCGCCGGGGTCGCGGATAAAGCCGTGGTCCTTCATGGTGGCAAGCAGGTGGATGTCCGGCCCGAGCGTCGGTTCATACTCGTGTATCTGCGGCCCCTCGATCAGCTCTGGCGCGAACCCCGCCTCCGCCCGCAGCGCCCAGGTGTAGGCTTCGGCGTCAAACGCGGCGCGGTTTCGATAAGCGAAAACATAATCGCTGTCCCTCACCCAGTCGGACAGGCCCAAATCAGCGGTCAGGCTTTTGTGTTGGTCCACACTGTCGCTGACAATAGGCGCGAGCCCCTGCGCAATCCGGCGGGTGTCGCGGTCGTTCGCGACCCGCAGATACTTTGCCAGCCACGGCAGCAGACGCGGCAGATAGGGCAGGCGCAGGTAAAGCGGCACATCCGGGTTCAGCAGCATCGCGGGGGCTTTGGCGATCAGGCCGGGGGCGGTGACAGGTGCCACGGCGCAGGCCGCCAGCACACCCGCGTTCCCATGCGACGTGCCTGTCCCCGGGGCCGCGCGGTCAATGATCGTGACCTGCGCGCCTGCGCGTTGCAGCCAGATCGCCGAAGACACACCGACAATACCCGCCCCCACGACGACCACATGGCGCGTCATGGGCGACCCTTGGGATGAAAGCAAAGACGGTTCGACATGGTTCTTGATTCCTTTCCGCTCACTTTGGCAGGGAAAAGCAATACGTCAACAAAATGTTTACAAATTGTCATCGTTGTTGCCTGCGCAGACATGTGCCGCCAATTCGTTCATCGAAACGGGGTGGGTTAGCGAAGCCAGCCGTCTTCGAAAGCGATCTGACTGACCCCTGCCAGACGGATGATGCGGGCCAGCTCTGCCTCGAAGGCGGCTTGTTTGCCTTTGCCCCAACGGCTGCCCGGCTCTGGCCAAAGGGCGCGTACCACCAGCGTATCGCGGTCACGGTGCGCTTTCATATCCACCCGCGCGATGATGCTGTCGCCCTGCAGGATCGGAAAAACATAATAGCCATAGACCCGTTTGGACGCGGGCACGAACATCTCTATCCGGTAGCGGAAGCCGAACAGACGTTCGGCGCGTTTGCGATCGCGCAAGGCCGGGTCAAAGGGGCTGAGCACGCGCAGCCGTGCGGTCGGAGCCATGTCTATCGCGGGGTCGCTTGCCAGACCGGGACGGGCAAAGCTGCGATGGACTGTGCCGTCGGCGCCCGCGATCTGCACCTGCTCGACACGTCCGGCGGCCTGTTCACGCTGGACCCATGCCTTCGCCTCTGTCGGAGAAATATGCGCCCAGAATGCCGCCAGTTCCCCCGGCGTGGCAAAGCCAAGACGATCCAGCGCGCCGTTGCAGCACCAATCGATGGTCTGCGCCTCATCCGGTGCCTGCGACGGGTCGCATAGCGCCGCGTCAATCACCCGCTCTGTCAGGTCATAGCGTTTCTGGAAACCGTCCCGCCCCACGACGCAAAGCGCACCGGCGCGCCACAGATATTCCAGCGCGGTTTTGGAGGGATGCCAATCCCACCACCCGCCGTTCGAGCGCGGTTCATCCTGCCCGACATCAGACGACGACACCGGCCCCTGTGCGCGGATCTGGTCCAGCACGGTCTGGAACCGCCCCTCGAAATCATGTTGGTGCCAGTTCTTGTACCGCTGGCGCAGCATCTGCGCGTCCCGCTGGCGGCGCAATTCCCAATGGGGGTAGTATCCCATCGGGATCACCGCGGCGTCATGGGTCCAGTGCTCAAACAGCGCCCCATCGCGTTCATACAGCGTCTTCAACGCTTGCGGGCGATAGCGTTGGCGGCGCGAGAACAGGATCAGGTCATGCGCCCGCGCCACGGTATTGATGCTGTCCAACTGCACAAAGCCCAGGCCCTGGATCAACTGCAACAAGTCGTTCCCGCTGGCGGGCCCCTGGGGCGCATCGCTCAGCAGATGGCGATGCAGAAAGATGCGACGGGCGTCGCGGTTGCCGATCAGCGGCAGGGTCATACCTTGCGGTTGCGGCGCAGCGTGTCCCCCAGCGACAGGGTCGGTGTCAGGGTAATCTGCGTCTGCAGGTCGGGGTCCGGTTCATCCAATGTATCGTTCAGAATGATACGCGCCGCGGCCTGTCCGATCTCGAGCCGACAGGCGTCCATCGTGGCAAGCTGACGGGGCAAACCCTGTAGCAACTCGACGTTGTTGAAACCAGCAAGGCCGATCTGGCCCGGAATATCGATGCCCTGATCGATCAGATATAGCAATCCGCCCGCGCCGATCATGTCGTTTGAATAATACAGGAAATCCAGCTCGGGCGACCGCTCAAGCATGTCTTGCGTCATCTCGCGCCCCTTGGCCAGCGCAGAGCCGCCAGAGTAGAACGCGCGGTCCTCGATCTCTATCCCGGCTTTGGCGAGCCCTTCGGTAAACCCTTCGAACCGTTTGCGGGCGCGGTGGTCAAGCGGCATCTTGGTGCCCATGAAACCGATGTGCTCATAGCCTTCCTTTAGGATCGCCTTGGCCATCTCCTGCCCCGCACGGCGGTGCGAGATGCCGACCATCGCATCAATCGGGCGCCCGTCGACATCCATGATCTCGACCACGGGGATGCCGGCGTTTTTGAGCATGGCACGTGTCGCATCGCTATGTTCCAGCCCCGCGATGATCACGCCCGAGGGCCGCCACGAGAGCATCTCATAGAGAACACGCTCTTCTTTTTCGGGCATATAGTCCGTGACGCCCACGACCGGCTGCAGCGGCGTGTCTTCAAGCACCTGATTGACGCCGTTCAGCACCTCGGGAAAGACCATGTTCGACAGCGACGGGATAATCACCGCGACAAGGTTCACCCGTTGGGACGCCAGCGATCCGGCAATCTGGTTGGGCACATACCCCAGCTCTTTCGCCGCAGCCAGCACCCGCCGCCGCGTCGCTTCGGACACGTCGCCGCGTTTTCGCAGAACCCGGCTGACCGTCATTTCCGACACCCCGCAGGCATCGGATACATCACGAAGGGTCAACGGGCGTTTCGGAGGCTGTGTCAAAGGCGCTTGTCCTGCTTGAAAGTGGTATTCTATCAACAGCGTAGTGTGTCGGTTGGGCGCAGGCAATCACCATATCAAGCCCCCCACCACAGCGCTGCCATACCACCGTGCAGTGTGACTGGATCACCACCCCGTTTTGCGCTAAGCCAAACCCGTGGCCCCGTGGCTCAACTGGATAGAGCAGCCCCCTCCTAAGGGGCAGGTTGCAGGTTCGAATCCTGCCGGGGTCACCATATATTTCAGATACTTACGGATAGACGTCGAATTGATGGTGAGGTGGGCGGAACGAAACGCGGAACGAAACCAGACGAGGGTGAGTAGTGTCTGGTGGTGGGATAGGCGCCGCCCTGCTTTCACCTGGTGCCGTGTTGACCAGGTCGCGCCACTCGTCCCAAAGTTCATTTGGAACTGGGTGAACTGAGACCGCGCTGTCTCTCCCGTCGGATTTAACCGCCGTTGAACCGAGCTGACGTATCTTGTCTCTACTGGCAAGCCGCCAGCGTATGAAAAGGACAAGTATATGATATCAATAAAGACCGTCTTCTTCGGCATTTTGGCCGCAAATATCGCGTTCTATTTCGCGAGGCACCGCAGGGCTCAGCGAGAGGAGGCGCAGAGGCAGTCGTCTGGGCTGCGAGGAGGCTGGTCACTCACCTCGCCGATGCCGGTCTTCGTGGCGATCTCGATCGCCGACATCGCCATGTTCCTCGCGCTGTCGTAAGCAAGCAGGCAGGCTTGCGGATAAATCTACATAGCAGTTAGATTGCTTGGAGCGCGACCCTGTCGCGCTTCACTGCACGGTGTGAGTCCTCAGCCCGTTGGATCATACCGTGGTTGCATGAGCGGACACTGCAAATCCTTCCATTGCACCGCGACGGAGTCAAGGGTTGCGCTTCGATCATCCCGGTGCCGGGAGATGATCTGCTTCGGCTACATAGGTCTGTCCAAACTCTGGGGCGGTTTCAAACTCATGTTGGAGTTCTAAAAGCAGGACCTGCTTCTCGGCGGCACCGTTGTTCATAAATCGCTCAATTGGACTGTGATAATTCGCTTCAATGCTTGTAATGTGAGAGGTCTATCAGAGGCTGCCGGAAAGCGGAATGAACGAATGTGTAGAAGACCTTCCCTATCTCCTCTCTGCCTGCCTTTCTTTCTGGGGCAATGCATGGCTGTCGGACTGGCTGGCTGACTGCTTGCTGGGCGGAGGGTGGATGTTGGCCTCTATAACTCGTTAAGCGGCTATAAATATGAGGAGCTTGCGCATATATTCTAAGCAGATGGAGGGGTCTTCATGCCGAACACATCCGATTGCGACTGGGCACCACTGTCCAGAAGCGCACCAAACCGCACCCGTTTAAGTGCGCCTGCACTGAGGGCATTTCAGAACATTGCGGATCATTGGGGACTGGACCAGAAACAGCGCATCGCTGTCCTCGGAAGTCCCGCAAGATCCACATACCACACCTGGATGAGGAAAGCGCGCGCTGAGCAGGCCGTAACCTTGTCTCAGGATACTTTACTGCGTCTTTCGGCAGTGTTGGGGATCTACAAAAACCTGAGTATCCTGTTCTGCGATAGAGCTGAGACATTGAGGTGGTTGAATAGCGCGCACTGCTGTACAGCCTTTCGGGGCGCGAGTCCGATGTATTTCATCACCTATGGCACTCAGGACGGATTGATGACGGTTCGGCGCTACCTGGACGGTTGGCGACAGGGTCATGTTGGTCAGGGCGTTGCTGAAGGTAGTTTCATCCCTGTCACGGAAGAGGACCTGGTCTTCGTTTCTAAGGGCGAGACGAACCCTCTTTCTATTTGAAAAGGAAAAAGTCCGAGGGGCAACGATCTATCGCTGCGCACCCGGGCCATATAGTTCATTCTCGATGACCTGCCCCCCGCTGGTCCCT
>NZ_DGMH01000075.1:23495-27666 GCF_002388305.1 Sulfitobacter sp. UBA4523 | reverse complement strand
CGGATGCCGTCCCATTTCCATTCGGCTCGCCAGTCTTGCGGATCCCCCAGTTCTTGCGGCTCGGCTTCCAGCCCATAGGCCAGATAGAAGGGATAGGGGCGCGATGCGTCGGCAGAGGCATCTTCGGCCTCTACCAGCCCATGCCATGTGGTGTCGTCGGGGTGCCAGTTGCCCATGAGGCGATGCGCAAGCTCGGGTTCGGGTTTGCCCGTGGCACGAGACAGGGCGCGGGTCATCAGCTTTTGGCTGACGCCCACCCGAAACCCGCCGGTGATCAGCTTGTTGAAGATAAATCGTTCGGTCCCGCCAAGCGTCGTCCATGCGTCAAGGACAAAGGCTTTGCGGGCCTCTTCATCCTGGGTGTAAATCTCGCGCAGTGCCGCGATCCACGCGGCAAGCGATTGATCATCCTGCGTCGGGTTGGGGGGCAGAACGAGCGTGATCGTCTCGGCCAGATCGCCAACGATGCTGTAGCTTTCCTCGAACAGCCACAGGGGGATGTTCGCGCGCTCGGCGCCCCATTCGCGCAGCTTGGTGGTCGTGACGGCGCGTTTGGGGCGGCGGCCGGAAAATAGGGCGATGGTCCATAGCCGGTCGTCATCCGGTGCCGCGCTGAAATAGTCGGACAGTGCGGCGACTTTTACTGTCGTCTTGGTGCTTTGGTCGATGGCGTTGAACAGCGCGGCAAACCGTTTCATTCGCTTGCGTCCTTATCCAGGGTTTCACCTTCGAACTGGGTGGGAACGACCTGCGCTTGCCACCCGCTATCGGCCAGAAACCGGCTGAAGACATCGGTGTAACCATGTGTCACATATATGTTTTCGGCTTCTGTCGCTTTGATCGCCGACAGCAGCCCATCCCAATCCGCATGGTCCGAGATGATAAAGCCGCGATCACCCGCACGGCGTCGACGTACACCTCGCACGGCCATCCATCCGCTGGCAAAGGCGGTTTCCTGCGGGCCGAACTTCTTGGACCACGCACTGCCCAAGGCACCGGGCGGGGCCAGCACAATCGCGCCGCGGTGATCCTTGGGGTTCAGGTCCGCATCGGCGAGGATCGTGTCGGGCAGGGTGATCCCCTGATCGCGCATGACGCGGTTGGTGTTCTCGGTCGCCGTGTGGGTCAGGATCGGGCCGATGTCGGGGTCGAGCATCGATAGCAAGCGTTGTGCCTTGCCCAAGGCATAGGCCCCCAGAAACGCCGTTTTGCCCTGTGCCGCGCAGCCTGCCCACCATGCGTTAATCTCTGCCGCCACAGCGGCTTGCTCGGCCCAGCGAAACACCGGCAGGCCAAAGGTGCTTTCGGTGATGAAGTGATGACATCTCACCGGCTCGAACGGGTCGGACAGCCCGTCATCGACCACCTTGTAATCGCCCGAGGCAACCCAGACCTCGCCGTCGACCTCAACGCGTATCTGGGCAGAGCCGGGGACGTGGCCGGCGGGGTGAAACGATACCTGCGCCCCGCCGATCTGCCGCACCTCGCCATATGCGATGCCGTCAGCGGTGATGTCGCCCAAACGGTGGCGCATGACGGGCAGGGCGATGTCGGTGGCAAGGTACCGGTTCATGCCCCAGCGGGCGTGATCGGAATGCCCGTGGGTGATCAGAGCACGGTCCACAGGCCGCCACGGGTCGATATAGAAATCACCCGCGGGGCAATAAATGCCGTTTTCGTTGAACGTCAGAACAGGTTGCTTGGCCATGCGCATAAGCTAGCGGGGCGCGCGCGTTTGAACAGGGTGGGTGAGAAAATCCTCGCTGATGCCGAGTTTTCCGTTGGAATGACGGTAGGTTGCAGGCGGAAGTTCATCCTGCGATCCGCGCTACTTTTTGGCGTTTCCAAAGAACAGGGCCGCCATCTCATCCACCGCTTTGTCGCGGGTGGCGGGGATTTCCATCAGCACTTCGTGCTCTGCGCCGTCAATGATATGCAGCTTACCGCCTTTCCAAGTCTCCATACGGGCGTGGATGCGGCCCTTGTGCACGATACGTTCGTTGGACCCGAGGAATGTGGCGCAGGGCAGGCTGGGGGCGGCGCGCAGTGACAGATGCTTGGTCTCGGATAAAGCCTCGCGCAGCCAGATAAAGCTGGGCCCGCCCAAAGACAGTTCGGGATGCGCCGCCAGTTGCGTGCGCATCATCTCGTACATCTCGGGGTCGGTGGTGAGCATGTTGTTCTCGAACGGCGCGGTCGAGATATAGGATGCCGCCTGCGTGCCGATGGGCAGCTTGTAGCCCTGACCGATGCGCGGCATCAGGTTGGAAAGCCCCGCGGCCACCAGACGCATGTGCGGCGCGATATGGATGCCCCACATCGGCGCAGTAAAGGCGGCGGCCTGTACCGACAGACCCTCCATACAGGCGCGCAGGCCGATGGCCCCGCCCATGGAGTGCGCCAGCAGGAAATACGGGCGCGGCAGCTGCAAGGCGCGGGCTGTCCGCATCATGGCCGCCACATCTTTTTGATAGTCAGAGAAGACATCGACATGGCCGATGTTACGGTCGGGGATCAACCGGTCCGACAGACCTTGCCCCCGCCAGTCAATCGCCATGACCGCCAGCCCCTTTTTCGCAAAGGCGCTTGCGGTCATCGCATATTTTTCCACGTATTCGGTGCGGCCGGGGAAAAGCAGCACGGTGCCCTTTGCCCCGTCCAGCGGCCAATGCGCGACGCGCAGCTTTTTACCATCCGATGTCTCGGCCCAATGCGCCTGACCCGTTTCGGGCAGTGGCGCAATGTCGGTGAAAAAGGGCGCGGTTTCCAGCATATTAGGAGAGAACGGACGCCAGCTTCATCGCCATGCCCATGTCGCCGTCAATCTTGAGCTTGCCGCTCATGAAGGCACCGGTCGGGTTGGTGTCGCCGGACAGGATCGCCTGGAAAGTTTCTGCGTCAGCAGAAAGGGTTACATCCGCATCTTCATCCGCGGCGCGTGCGCCGGTCGAATCCATCATGACAGTGCCTTCGTCTTCGATGTCGAACTTGGCTGTGCCGTCAAAGTCGGCCCCCGCCAGTTTTTCGTTCAGCACTGTTACAGCTTGGTTCACAATATCGCTCATCATAGGCCCTTTTCTTGGCAAATGGTGCCGACACGTCTGGAATTGTGGCGGCAGCCTGTTACATTCACTCTTGTTATGGGCAACCGCATCGTCAACCTCAAACATACCGTCGCGGCACTTGGTCTCTGGGTGTTGCTTGGGGGTATAAGTTTCGCGCAAATGTCGCCGCCTGCGGCGGCGGAATTGCTGCAGGATTTACGCGATGCCCCCGCGGCAGAGGCGCCGCGAATCGAACGTGATGTGCAGCGCGCATGGGCGCGGTCCGGCTCGGCCGCGATGGATTTGCTATATTCCCGTGGTCGCGATGCCATGTCAGAGGGGGACACCACCTTGGCGATCGCCCATCTGACAGCTCTGACGGATCACGCCCCTGATTTTGCCGAAGGCTATCACGCCCGTGCACAGGCCTATTTTGCCGCAGGTCTCTATGGCCCTGCAATCGATGATCTGGAAACGACGCTTGCCTTGAACCCGCAGCAGTATAACGCCATCTTCGGTCTGGGGGCGATCCTGCAGGAGTTTGGCGATCTGCGGGCGGCTGCCGATCTCTATCGCCGAGTGTTAAGCATTAACCCTCACCATGATAACGCGCAAAGGGCGCTCGACGGGCTGCGGCGCGACGGCATCGGGCGCACGCTTTAACGATCTAAGGAATTTCTGGTGGCAGGTGACAGCAGGGTCGTGGCCGTTTTGGGCCCGACCAATACAGGCAAGACGACCTATGCAATCGAACGGATGTTGGCGCATCGCACGGGGGTGATCGGGCTGCCGCTGCGTTTGCTCGCGCGCGAGGTCTATGACCGCATCGTTGCCCTGCGTGGCCCGTCCATCGTGGCACTGGTCACAGGCGAAGAGCGGATCGTGCCGCCGCGCACCCAATATTGGGTCTGCACCGTCGAGGCGATGCCCGAAGGTATGGGCGCTGATCTGGTTGCGGTCGATGAAATCCAGCTTTGTGCTGATCCCGAGAGGGGGCATGTCTTTACCGACCGTCTTTTGCGTGCGCGCGGTCAACACGAGACGCTTTTCATGGGGTCCGACACCATGCGCGGCTCAATCGCGGCGCTGGTGCCAGAGGCGCAGTTCATCCGGCGCGAGAGAATGTC
>NZ_DGMH01000075.1:8556-23371 GCF_002388305.1 Sulfitobacter sp. UBA4523 | reverse complement strand
TTTTCGGTTGAGAATGTATATGCGATTGCAGAGCTGATCCGGCGTCAGAAGGGCGGTGCGGCGGTGGTTATGGGCGCGCTCAGCCCGCGCACACGCAACGCGCAGGTCGCCATGTATCAAAACGGCGAGGTCGACTATCTGGTGGCCACGGATGCCATCGGGATGGGGCTGAACCTTGATGTGGACCACGTCGCTTTCTCGGCACTCAGCAAGTTTGACGGGCGTCGGATGCGACCCTTGGCCCCGAACGAACTTGCGCAGATTGCCGGACGGGCAGGACGTGGATTTAAAAGCGGTACATTCGGTGTCACGGGCGATGCGTCTCCGCTTGATGATGGTGTCGCGCGGGCCATTATGGATCATCAGTTCACACCGCAGAACAAGCTCAACTGGCGCAACCCCGCGCTGCAGTTCGGGTCCATTGACCGGCTGATCCAGACGCTTGAAATGTCGCCGGACAATGAGCGGTTGTTCAAAGCGCGCGAGGCCGATGATCTGCGGGCGCTCAAGAATCTCGCCGTTGATGCCGAGATCGCGGCGCGCTGTACCGATGGGCCATCGGTGCGCCTATTGTGGGATGTCTGCCGGATTCCCGACTTTCGTGGTATAAGCCATGCAGAGCATGCCAGCCTGCTGGAGCAGATTTTCAACTTTTTGCATCAGCGCGGTTCCATCCCCGACGACTGGCTGGCGCGGCAAATTAAACGCATAGATCGAACCGATGGCGACATTGATGCGTTATCCAAACGATTGGCGTTTATTCGCACCTGGACCTACGTGACACAGCGCAAAGGCTGGACAGGTGACGAAAGCCATTGGCGACACGAGGCGCGTGTCGTAGAAGACAGACTGTCGGATGCGCTGCACGAGCGTCTGACCCAAAGATTTGTAGATCGGCGCACATCCGTGCTTTTGCGCCGGCTAGGACAGAAGGAAGCCATGGTGGCCGAAGTAAACGAGACCGGTGAAGTAACCGTTGAAGGCGAATTTGTTGGCAAGCTGGACGGGTTCCGCTTTCGCCAAGACAAAGGCGCAGGCGTTGCCGAAGATAAAACGATCAAAGCTGCATCGTTGCAGGCGCTGGCTCCTCAGTTCCATTTGCGGGCGGATCGTTTCTACAACGCGCCTGATACAGAGATTGATTTCACAGAGCAGGGCGGCCTCATGTGGGGCAGCTCTGCCGTGGGTAAATTGGTTGCGGGCTCCGATCCGCTGAAGCCCGGTGTCGAGGTCTTCGTCGATGACGTTGCGGGCCCCGAGGTCGCGCAAAAAGTGCAGCGCCGTTTGCAGCATTTCATCGACCGCAAGGTCGCAGCCCTGTTCGAGCCACTGATCGCCCTGTCAAAGGATGAGGCGCTGACCGGTCTGGCCCGTGGCTTTGCCTTCCGCATGGTTGAAAACCTTGGTGTTTTGCCCCGCGCTGATGTGGCGGACGAGGTGAAAGCCCTGGATCAGGACGCCCGTGGCGCGCTGCGCAAGCATGGTTTGCGCTTTGGTCAGTTCACCATCTTTATGCCGTTGTTGCTGAAGCCTGCGCCGACACGTTTGCGTCTGGTGCTGTGGTCGATTTCCAAGGGGCTGAACGAATTCCCTGAATCGCCGCCCCCTGGGCTGGTCACCATCCCCGTAGACACCAGCGCGCCCGAAGGCGCTGCGACGATGGCTGGGTACCGTAATGCTGGTGAACGCGCGATCCGTATCGATATGCTGGAACGTCTGGCCGATATGTTGCGCTCCGAAGATTCGCGCGGCGGGTTCGAGGCGAAGGCCGATATGCTGTCGATCACGGGCATGACGCTCGAACAATTTGCCACGCTGATGGAAGGTCTGGGCTATAAGGCCGAAAAGGCCGAGCGCACCAAGGTGAAAGCCGTTGATACTGTCGTGCCTCACGACGGTGCACCGATGGCTGCCGACAAAGGCGCAGATGCCGAGACGCCCGTGATGGATGTAGCGGACAAGCAACCAGCCGGTGGTATCGTCGAAGATCCGGCGGCTGCTCAGGCGGATGACATTCTGCCCGCGACTGCCGATATGCCCGATGACGGGATCGCCCCGATGGTCGAGGAACTGGCCGAGACACCAGAGGTGGACGACCACATCCCCGACACCCCTGCCGAGGAAAACCCCCAAGGCACAGCGCCTGACGCCGATATCGCAGGCGCCGAGCTTGAGACATATTATGTCTTCACGTGGGGGCGCACGCCCCGTGGCAATGCCCAAGGCCAGCGTCGCGGCGGCGGGGATCGCCCACAAGGGAAGGGGAAGCCCGGACCGCGTGGCAAAAAGGGTGCACCGCGTGGGGACAAGGGCGGCAAAGCCCAGAAGTTCAGCAGCAAGCCCGCCCGTGCCGAAAAGCCGATCGACCCCGACAACCCATTCGCCGCTGCGCTGATGGGGCTGAAAGATAACAAGTAATTGTCCAAAGCGCCGACAAAGCTGCGGCTTGATAAGTGGCTGTGGCATGCGCGGTTTTATAAGACGCGTTCTCTGGCGGCTGCCCGCGTGCAAGCGGGGGCCGTCAGGGTCAACGGCAGCGTCGCGCAAAAGCGTGCGACATTGGTTGTGGTGGGCGACGTGCTGACCTTTGCCATGGGCGACGATGTGCGGGTGATCCAGATAGAGGGCATCGGCACCCGCCGTGGTCCGGCCCCCGAGGCGCAAACGCTTTACACCGATCTGTCCCCGCCGGTCCCCCGATCCGAGAAAAAACAACCTGAAAATCCGGCATTTGAGGGAAAAGGGCGCCCCAGTAAGCGTGATCGCCGCGTGCTTGATCTTTCTCGGGCGCGCCACCTTGAATGATACGCTGTGCTGACGTATCTCCTGCGTTAAACCTGCCATAAAAGATGATGTTATGACCTATATCGTTAACGATGCCTGTATCGCCTGCAAATACACTGACTGCGTTGAAGTATGTCCGGTGGATTGCTTCTATGAGGGCGAAAACATGTTGGTCATTCATCCCGATGAATGCATCGACTGCGGCGTTTGCGAACCTGAATGCCCCGCCGACGCGATCCGCCCCGATACAGAGCCGGACATGGAGAAGTGGGTGGAGTTCAACCGCAAGTACTCCGAACTGTGGCCCGTGATCATCACCAAGAAAGACCCGCTGCCCGAGGCAGAGGAACGCGATGGTGAAGAGGGCAAGCTTGAGAAGTATTTCTCTGAAGCACCCGGCGAAGGCGGCTAATCGATTCGCACTTGGGTGCATGGGGTGATCGCTGCGTGTGACGCCACCTGATCCCCTTTATTTATTCGATTAACACGTATTTGATCGAATCTATGCGGCCCCCCGCTTTCGGGGGGGCTAATTTTGTGATATACGTTGTCGCAAATGATGATACCTACGCGCCAAATCTCAACCGTTTTGCACAGGTTGAACCAGAACATCTGAAGTTATGAAATGAGGCTGACGGCTCTTTGGGCCGGTCGGCCTTTGTCGTTGTGACAGCATATTTACCCATGCGGGCCGTCCCCGCGCCCAAGGAGCCACTGTATGAGCAAGTCGAAGAAGCTAGATTTCCGCCCGAATGAATTCGTTGTTTATCCGGCGCATGGCGTTGGTCAGATCATCTCGGTCGAAGAGCAGGAAGTCGCGGGCATCTCGCTGGAGCTGTTCGTGATCGCGTTCGAGAAAGACAAGATGACGCTGCGGGTGCCCACCCATAAGGCGACAGAAATTGGCATGCGCGCGCTCAGCAGCCCTGACGTGATCAGCCATGCGATGAAAACCCTGAAGGGTAAGGCCAAGGTCAAACGCGCCATGTGGTCGCGCCGCGCGCAGGAATATGAGCAAAAGATCAACTCCGGTGATCTGATCGCCATCGCCGAAGTCGTACGCGACCTGCACCGCACCGACGACCAGCGCGAGCAAAGCTATTCCGAGCGTCAGCTGTATGAAGCCGCGCTTGAGCGTCTGACCCGTGAAGTTGCCGCCGTCGCCGGTGGGGACGAACTGGCGGCCTCCAAGCAGGTCGGTGATGTGTTGGAAAGCCGCGTCGCCGCGGCCTGATCGCAACCGTTAAATTTTGAAAAGCCGCGCCTGATATCATATCGGGCGCGGCTTTTTGGTGTCTGAAGGGCGAGGGGGGCTACGACCCTTGGGTCTTATCCTCTTGGTCAATCCGGTTCAGGAACGCGGTTTCCAGATCCTTTTGTAGCTCTTTCGCGCGGGCCACATAGGCTTTGTTCTCGCTTGGTGGGATGTCAGGCCGCCATAGGGCCGCCAGCTCGCGCACAGACGCACGGTCGTGCGAATAGAACATCCGCTGCGCCTCTGCCGCCTCGTAGTCAGAGAGCCCGAGGTTCTCCAATACATAGCGCCCCGCCCGAAGCGAGCTGTCGAACATTTCGCGCACGATGTCATTCGCGCCGGCTTGGTATTGTTGATACACATCCGTCCGGTCATGGGCGCGGGTTACGATATGCAGGTCGGGCCGTTCCTTGCGGGCATAGGCGATAAGCTGCAAGGCCGACTTGGGATCATCCAGCGCGACGACCAGAACCTTGGCATCGCGCAGACCGGCCTTGCGCAGAATATCAGCGCGGGTCGGATCGCCCAAGAATGCCTTGAAGCCAAAGCGGCGCATGACGGCGATGGTTTCGGGGTTGTGGTCCAGAACGACGGTGCGAAAGCCACTGGCTTGCACCAGACGGTTCACAATCTGCCCGAACCGCCCGACACCCGCGATGATCACGGTGCCCTGCTCGTCAATCTCGTCCGCAACGATGGGGCCGGATTTCGTATCCATCCGTTTGCTGATCTGGTCATAGGTGATGAACAGCAGCGGTGTGATCAGCATCGATAGGGCGACGACCAGCAACAATGTCTCGGCCACGTCATTGGGCATGACCCCCGTGGCGACCGAGAAGCTGACCAGCACAAAGCCGAATTCACCCGCCTGCGCCAGACCAAGCGCAAAGAGCCAGCGGTCGCGCCCTTGCAGCTTGAACAGGGTGCCAAGCCCGTAAAGAATCAGGCCCTTCACCAGAATAACCAGCAGCGCCATCCCGACGATGATGATCGTATCGGCGAACAGCAGATCAAAGTTGATACCCGCCCCCACGGTGATGAAGAACAGCCCCAGTAGCAGCCCTTTGAACGGCTCGAGGTCGGTTTCCAGTTCGTGCCGGAATTCGCTGCTGGCCAGCACCACTCCCGCAAGGAAGGCTCCAAGCGCGGGCGACAGGCCCACCAGCATCATCAGGAAGGAAATCCCGACGACGATCAGCAGGGCCAAAGCGGTATACATCTCGCGCAGCTTGGCGGCGTGGATAAACCGGAAAACGGGGCGGGTGAAGAACACGCCGGTGATGATGATCCCGGCAATGGCACCCAAGGTGACCAGCGTGATGGCCCAGCCCGGCAGCCCCTGCACCAGTGAAATTGCCGCCTGCGCGGTTTCCGCACCATGACCCGCCGCCGCAGGACCATGCCCCGAGGCTGCCTCTGCTCCGTGGGCGGCATCCTCGGGGTTCACCGAGATCGATCCGTCGGGCCGCATTTGCGCGGGCAGCTGCGCCACAAGCAGCGGCAGGAACGCGAGGATCGGGATCACCGCGATATCCTGCGTCAGCAGCACCGAAAAGACGGACCGTCCACCCGCTGTTTGCATCAAGCCCTTTTCTGACAGGGTTTGCAGCACGATCGCGGTTGACGACAGCGACAGCGTGAGACCGATCGCAATCGCCACACCCATCGGCTGGTCATAGGCCATCGCAATGCCCATCAGCGCCGCAGCGCTAAGCACGACCTGCATCCCGCCAAGCCCCAGCAGCCGGTGGCGCATGTTCCACAGGGCGCGGGGTTCAAGCTCTAGCCCGATGAGGAACAGCATCATCACGACACCAAATTCGGCGAAGTGCTGCAAATCCTTGGTTTCCGACCCGACCAGCCCGAAGGCCGGCCCAATCAGGATCCCCGCCGCGAGATATCCCAGCACCGACCCCAGCCCCAGACGCGATGCGATGGGAACCGCAATCACCGCCGCAGCGAGATAGATCGAGGCTTGAAACAGGAAACCTTCCATAAGGGGCATACTTTCTTTGTGTCGGGCAGGCCCCGAGCGGGTCAATCAGGTGGGCAAGGGCCCGTCTCGTTTAAGCTGATCCATAACGATCTGGCTATGCACTTTTGCGACAGCACCATGGGGGAGCAGCACATCATGGATGAGGCGGTTCAGGCTGGGCAGGTCTGCACAATAGACGCGCAGCAAATAATCCGCATCCCCCGTCATCGTCCACGCGCTAACGATTTCGGGGCGGGTGGCCAAAAGCCGCGCAAAGCTGACGGAATGTTCGGGCCCGTGGGTGCCCAGATGGACCTGCACAAACCCCTGTACCGTCAGCCCCAACCGTTCGGGGTTGAGCCGGGCCGTGTAGCCTTGGATATACCCTTCGGTTTCAAGCCGTTGTCGCCGCCGACCTGCTTGGGACGGGGATAGGTGCAGCTTCTCTCCCAACTCTTGAGCAGTGAGATGCGCGTTCTTTTGCAGCGCCGCCAGCAGGCGTTTATCGATATCATCTAATGTCATGCGGTATTCTCACATAGAATGATAAAACCATGCGTCAACCCCGCGCGAATAGCCAGTCACACTTGTATGTTTGCGCAAAGATAGCGTGGTTCCGGCGATAGACTGCGCACGAACGCTATTAAAGGAGCATCTTATGGGTCCGTTTCCGCATGACGCCGAAAAATCCAAAATCACCGATGAAAACCCGGCCGGCACCGACGGGTTCGAATTCGTCGAGTTCGCCAGCGCCGACCCGCAGGAGCTTCGCGATCTATTTACCCGTATGGGCTATGCCCATGTGGCGAACCACAAGACGCAGAAAATCGAACTCTGGCAGCAGGGGGACATCACATATGTGCTGAACGCCGACCCTGACAGCTTTGCCGCAGGCTTTGTGGCCGAGCATGGCCCCTGTGCGCCCTCGATGGGCTGGCGGGTTGTGGATGCGCAAAAGGCGCTGGACCACGCTGTTTCCAAAGGGGCTGAGGAATATACAGGCGCAGGCAAGGTGCTGGATGTGCCCGCGATCAAGGGGATCGGCGGGTCGTTAATCTACTTTGTGGATCGGTATTACGACACGTCGCCCTATAACGAGGAATACGACTGGATCGCGCAATCCAAACCCGCTGGCGTCGGTTTCTACTATCTCGATCACCTGACGCATAATGTCTTTAAGGGGAACATGGACGTCTGGTTCAAGTTCTACGGCGATCTGTTCAATTTTCGCGAGATCCGGTTTTTCGATATTGAAGGCAAGTTTACCGGCCTTACCTCGCGTGCGCTGACATCTCCCTGCGGCCGCATCCGTATCCCGATCAACGAGGATCGCGACGAGAAGGGGCAGATCGTGGCCTATCTCAAGAAATACAACGGCGAGGGGATCCAGCACATCGCCGTGGGCGCGCGGAACATCTATGATGCGACGGATGCCATTGCGGACAACGGGCTGAAATTCATGCCCGGCCCGCCCGAGACCTACTATAAGATGAGCAAGGATCGCGTCACCGGCCACCAAGAGCCGCTTGATCGGATGAAAAAACACGGCATCCTGATTGACGGGGAAGGGGTCGTCGATGGCGGCGAAACCCGCATTTTGCTGCAGATATTCTCGAAAACTGTCATCGGGCCGATCTTCTTCGAGTTCATCGAGCGTAAAGGGGACGACGGTTTTGGCGAAGGGAACTTCAAGGCGCTGTTCGAGAGCATCGAGCAGGAACAAATCGACAGTGGCGAGTTGAGCGAAGCCTGAAACGACAGAAAGCCGCATCTTCGGATGCGGCTTTTTCATGTAGCGAGCAGTCAGATCTTGCGTGGTTTAGCCGCGGGGCATCTTAAGCACGACATCGCGCCCGCGGCGGTTATACCGCAATTCGGCCTCGCCAATCGCGGAGACGCGGCCGCCATCCAGACGATCCCCGACGGCAACCTTCTGGTACCGCCCGTTGCTCAGCCGGATCAAGGCGCGGCGGCTTGAGGGTTTGCCGTACACCCCGATCAGATTGATTTGACGCAGTTTGATCGCATTTTTCACAGTTGCCTGCTTCGATACGGAGGCTTTCGACGGCACCGAAGGCTGTACCACCTGTGGCGTGACCGCAGCCGGCGCACTGGCGACCGTCACAGGCGCAGGCTGCGCCCGTTCGGCCCGACGTACGATGCGCGAAAAGTTACCGGGGCGCGTGTCTGGTCGCTTGGACACTTCTGTCGCGTATTGCGTCGCGTTGTTCACGGGCTCTTGCGGCAAGGCGGCTTTGATCGCGGCGGCTGCGGCCTCTGCTGCGGCGTCAACCTCGGCCTGTTTGGCTGCAGCGGCGGCTTTGATGACGTCGGCGCTGCGCAGGGTCGGGCGGAACGCGGCAAGTTCGTTGCGGGTCACCCCACCCAGATTGGCGCGCTCGTTCTGTTCGGGCAAATCCTCGGGGCGCAGCTTGGGGCGAAAGCCGAGCAGGGCGGCAACAACCGTATCCTCGACCTCTTCCTCTTCGACCGCACCGGGACGGGCGAGGGTCGCAGGGGGCACACGGGCCGGTTGCCCGGCGAAAACCAAAACCCCATCCGCGTTCAACGTGCCATTCGGACTTGGAACAACCAGACCACGATCATCCAATGTGAACGACGTGCCCGCCGCCGCCGGAGGGGCCGAGCTGATATCGACCGTATCCCCGCCAAAGGACGCAAGCGTCGGCAGTGCAACAGCGTCATTCGAGGTGCTGACGGGATCGATGCTGGTCATGAACAGATCATCCAGCGTCACCATCGACGGCGCTTTTGGTGTCTTTGGCGCGATGGCCCAAATGCCGGTTGTCGCGTATTTCGCTTCGATTTCCTGCGCGGTCAGCTCGCGCGGTTGCAGCTGCTGTGGCACGCGCATCGCGTCCAAAACCGCACCGTCCTCATCGCTGAGCGTGGGATCAAGCGCGGCGACAGTGGTGTCAGCCGTAGTCTCGGGCGGGGCCTGGGGTACGATGGGGTCCTCGCGGCTTTCCACCTGCTGTTTGACCGCCGGCTCCGGAGGGGCAGAGGCGGTTTGCGTGGTGTCACGACTGCCAAAGAGCCGCGAAAGCGCTAACCCATCATCAAGGAAGACAGACGCCCAAGCTGCGACGCCCGCGAGGAACACCAGCAAGGCTGCGGTCAGGACCAGCCCCAAAAAGCGCGGCTTGCCTCCGATGGACTGCTCTTTGCGGGCCCCGAAAACGGTCATCTGGTCGACTTCGCTGGCCCCCGTGGCAAGGGCCTTGCCGGGAATGGGGGCCGCTTTTGCGGCAATTGGTTTGGGCGGAGGTGGTGTCGCGCGGGGCTTGCGGCGTTTAAGAAAGCCGAAAGGCGACGACTTGGCAGGTTGTGTGTGTTTGGCACCGGTTAACGAACTGCTATCGGGGACCGGCCCGCCCGTGTGCGACAAGGGCTGCACGCTACCGCGCGCGGCGGCACCCGTGACGATAGGTGCGCTGCGTCGGCTGGAAAAATCCGCGGGGGCCTTCGTAGCGGCAGGTGCCGCGGGCGGGGCTTTGGAGACGGCGGGCGCGGGCTTGGGTGTCGCTGCCACATTTTTTTCAACAGATGGGGCGGCTGGTTTCTGTACCGCGGGTGCCGATGCCTTTCCAGCTGACGCTTCGGGCGTTTTGGCGCGGGCGGGGGCCGACGCCTTGCTTGGCGGGGGCGTCACCGATGGGGACGCGGGTGCAACGCGAGGCGCGTCAAGCTTTGCCGCTTTGGGCGCGGGGGCGTCTGCTGGTTTCTGACTCGCTGGCTGAGGAGCATCAGCCGTCTTTGCTTCCGGCTTTGCGGCTTCAGCCGCCGGAGCATCCGACGTGCTGTCACCCTCCTGCGACGCATCCGCCGTCACATCATCGGCCTTCCCGGGGCTTTCCGTCTCAGCAGCCGTATCATCTTTCGGGGGCGAAGTATCCTCCGGCGGCAGCTCCACATCGCCCAGGATAACGAAAGGCCCTTTGTCACGCTCCACAGAATCGCCCGGCTCCAACCACTTGGGGGCGGAGTCTGTTTGGCCGAAAAACGCCTCGCCGGTAAAATCATGATCGTCGGACTGGGCGGCAAAGCTGACGGGGTGAAAACGATGCTCGGTCGCGAAGGCTTCGGCCTCGGCCAGTGTTTCGCGGGCGACGGCGGCGATATGTGTGCGGGGGCCGTCATTGCTGATGTCAAAGACCAGATCTTCGACGGCATAGGGCGTCGCGCCATCAAGCGCCACCTCGGCCTGTTCGCGCCGCGCCTGATCGCTAAGCCCTGCGGTGTCGATCGTCATGTATTTGATTTGATCGTTCGGAATCAGCAGCTTACTGCGCAGGCCGCTCGGCTCTAGCGCGGTGGCGGTGCTTCGCAAGGCGGCCAGTTGGGCGGCCATATCCTCCGCGTCGACGGCCACTTCACCCACCTGCCGCCATCCATCAGGGGCGCGGTGCAGGAGGCGAATACCTTCGAAGGAGAGAGACAGTGCAAAATTGGGCTTCATTGGAACGCTTTTGACTAGAGGCATTGGGACGGTGGGACATTCGGACGGCAGCAGATTGCCAATACCATGCGGATCGCCTGCAAAACAGAGCGCCCGTTCACAGCAAAAGAATAGAGCAGTAGTTTGCTCATGAAAAGAGCGGAGCGCAGAGGAGGCTTGCGGCAACTTAGGCGGGAGGTCACATATGTTGCCAAGGAATATCACAGTAAAAAAAGGTCATGAATATGCGAATGTTGAAAATTGCCGCGATCGTCTGTGCCGGTTTTGCGTCAGGGGCGTTGGCGCAACAAGCACCGCAGGGGATCACCGTGAATGGCGAGGGGGTTGTATCGCTTGCCCCTGATACCGCGACGATCCGCTTGGGCGTGAGCGAGCGGGCGGCCTCTGCCTCGGACGCAATGGCGCAGACTTCGGAAAAAGTGCGCGGCATTCTAGACCAATTGGACACATTGAAGATCGCGGGCCTCGACCGTCAGACCAGCGGGCTTTATCTGCGGCCCGTCTATAACAACCGCCCCCGCGAAGATGCGTCCCCGGTGGAAGTATCGGGCTATGAGGCGGGTAACACCGTCAGTGTGACGGTCCGCGATCTAAGCAAACTTGGGCAATTGCTGGATGCGGTCGTGGCCCAGGGCGCTAATGATTTCAATGGCTTGCAGTTCGGATTGCAGGATAATGCAGCGGCGTTGGCCAAGGCACGAGAGAGGGCCGTTCAGGATGCGATGGAGCGTGCGCAGCAGCTTGCAGGTGCCGCTGGCGTTAAGCTTGGTAAACTCACCAGCATGTCCGAATCGAGCCAGGGTTTCCGCCCGATGGAAATGCGGGGTGCCCAGATGAAAACTATGGATATGCCCATTGAGACCGGAGAGATCGACATCAGCGCGCAAGTCACGCTGCAGTTCGAAATCGCCGAGGCTGACTAACCCTCTGCTGCCTCGCGGCATTTGAAGGTTTGAATGGGTAAACATACCCCCCGCCGAAGGGTTGCTTTGGCGGGGGTCTTTTTTAGGTCGTAGCTTAAGCCGTCGCTTTGGACAGCGCTTGATCTAGATCGGCGATCAGGTCGGCGGCATCCTCTGTCCCGATGGAAACGCGCACAACATTCGCGCCGGCACCCGCGGCTTCTTGCTGCTCGGGGCTAAGCTGTCGGTGCGTGGTGGAGGCAGAGTGGATGATCAGCGACCGGGTGTCGCCAAGATTTGCGACATGGCTGAAAATCTCCAACGCATTTACCAATTTGACGCAGGCGTCGTATCCGCCCTTCACCGCAAAGGTGAACAACCCGCCGGCCCCTTTGGGGCAAACGCTTTTCGCACGCTCGAAATAGGGCGAGGATTCCAGCCCCGCATAGGTGACATAGTCGACGCGGTCATCATTCTCGAGCCAAGCCGCGATTTTCTGGGCGTTTTCTACGTGGCGTTCCATGCGCAGCGAAAGTGTCTCTGTCCCCATCAGGGTGTAATGCGCGGCCTGCGGGTTCATCGTCATGCCAAGATCCCGCAAACCGATGGCGATGCCATGGAAGGTAAAGGCCAAGCCGCCAAAGGTCTCGTGAAAGTTGAGACCGTGGTAAGCAGGTTCCGGCTGGCTCAGCGACGGGAATTTATCATTCGCGGACCAATCGAACTTGCCTGAATCCACAATACAGCCGCCTGTTACCGTGCCGTTGCCGGTCAGGTATTTCGTCGTCGAATGTACCACCAGAGTCGCGCCAAGTTCGATCGGGCGGCACAGGTAGGGCGTCGCCGTTGTGTTGTCGATGATCAGCGGAACGCCTGCCGCATCCGCCACGTCGGCAATGGCACGCACGTCCATGATGTAGCCGCCAGGATTGGCAATGGCTTCGCCAAAGATCGCACGGGTATCGTCGTCAACCGCTGCTTTCACGGCATCAACGTCGTCAAAGTCTACAAACTTGCAGGACCAACCAAAACGTTTGATCGTTTGGCTGAACTGCGTCACCGTGCCCCCATACAGACGGGTAGAGGCGATGATGTTCTTTCCCGGCCCCATCAGCGGGAACAATGCCATAATCTGTGCCGCGTGCCCGGAAGAGCAACACACGGCACCAACGCCCCCCTCAAGCGTGGCGATTCGTTCCTGCAAGACAGCAACGGTCGGGTTCGTGAGGCGGGAATAGATGAACCCCACCTCTTGCAGGTTGAACAACGCCGCCGCGTGGTCCGCATCGCGAAACACATAGGCCGTGGTTTGGTAGATCGGCGTCTGCCGCGCACCGGTCGCCGGATCAGGTTTGGCCCCTGCGTGTATCTGCAGGGTATCAAAACCATAGTTGGGGCTATCTGTCATCGTTGTTCTCCCTAAAATTGTCTTCAATATCGTTAGGTGAACCGATGTGAACGCACAAGCTGTAGGTCGCTTCTGTCGCGTTTAGGAGGTTGTTTAGTGACTCGGATGAAATGCGGTCGACGCTACCGCATCCAGTAGCCGTTTGATTTCAAACGATTCCGAATAGCCTGCTCTTTGCGCGGCAGGTTGTCCTGATCAAACAGAGCCCGCGCCTTGCGACCGCGGCCTTGATAGACCATCCGCTTAATCGGCTCCGAACCCTTTAAAACTTTCTTCAGTTTATTTGGTGCTGCAATCGTTTCTAAAGTTTCAACGACGTGGTCCGGTTCGCGTGCATAAAGCAGGGGCAGCAGGCGATAGTGGCAGCTAACAGACCCGTCGATCAGCCCGTCAGGCAAGGTATCGCGCGCCCCACCAAGCGCATGAATAACCAGCGGCAACGCGACTTGGTCAAGCCAAGGGTCAAAAGACTGCGCGCATAGCTCTTCCGGCGCGTCATCGCGGATCGCCAGCGCATAGTGCAAAAACTTTTCACCAAATTCGTGAGGGCAGCGATAGAAAAAGAAGCCCGCGTTGAAATACAGATACCGTTGCCAATAATCGTCGGGCTGAGACAGGTCGAGGCTGCTGTCAAAATCTAGGTCAAACTTGTCGTAAAGGGATTTCCACAGACCGGCGTATTGTGGTCCGTACAGCTGGGGAACAGGCCACGTGTTTGTGCGCCGCATGGATGCCATCGGGCGGTCAAAGTCGAAGGGGACCGACATCAGGTCGCCAGTGATCAACGTGTCCGTATCGAAGAAAACGAAGGGCTCACCTTTTGGAAGCGCATTGAGCATTTCGATTTTATTTCCATATGGATAGCTCTCGCCGAAGTGCTTTGTGTCAAACGGGATCACCTCTGCACCAAGGTTGTGGAGCGCGCTGATAACATCGGGGTTCTTGATTCGTGGATCATCCGACCAAAGCGGGCCGGGCTGCGGCTCCATCACATAGAGGTTGCCCGAAAAATGGGGGCTGTGGTGGCGCAGCGATGCAGCAAACAACAGAGCCTCATAAGCCAGCCGCCCGTGTTGCCCGACGATCGCGATGTTGAAAGCCTGATCCGGCCGGGAAGCATGGGACACGGGTCACCCCTATCATTTCGTATGCGTTCTAAATGCATAAGATGTGTCACAAATTCACATCGGAACACAATGTATCAAACGGCTGTGCCGCTATACTTAAGGATAGTCGAAAAGGGGAAAGTGGTGGGCGACCCTGGAATCGAACCAGGCGTGCGTCTCCGCGAGGGAGTTACAGTCCCCTGCCACACCTTGCGGCCTGTCGCCCACTTTCACCCTGTGCATTGCACCGGATGTGAAGGCGTGATTACAAGCGGGCAGTATAGGCGTCAAGGCGAAAACCGGCGCGAAATGCAGGGAATTTTACCTTGCGATGAAAGATAGAAGGTTCGGCGATGAAAAAACCTAAGTGGGTTGTGCAAAAAGAGCAGGAAAAGAAGGCGGATGCGAACCAAACAGTTTGGTTGTTTGGCCTTCATGCGGTGCGCGACGCGCTGGAAAATCCCGCGCGTGAAAAGATTAAGCTGATGGTTACGCCGAATGCTCAGATCAAGCTGGAAGAGGCGATTGCCAAAGCCGGCATCGAACCAGAGGTCGTTGATCCGCGAAAATTCCGCCCGCCGCTGGATCCCGGGTCGGTGCATCAAGGAGCCGTACTAGAGGTCAAACCGCTGAGCTGGGGGGCGCTCAAGGATGTCTGCATCGGGGCTGAAGCACCACGCGTGTTGCTGCTGGATCGGGTGACAGACCCCCATAACGTTGGTGCAATTCTGCGGTCCGCAGAGGTATTGGGCGCATCGGCGGTTGTGGGCATGCGTCATCACGCTGCGCCCGAGACCGGGGCGCTTGCGAAAACAGCGAGCGGCGCGCTGGAGCGGCAGCCGTATTTGCGTGTCCGGAACCTAGCCGACGCGATCAAGGAGCTGCAATCGATGGGGTATCTTGTT
>NZ_DGMH01000075.1:0-8469 GCF_002388305.1 Sulfitobacter sp. UBA4523 | reverse complement strand
GACGGCGAAGCCCATATGACCGTCGAATCTGCGCTGGAGGGGAAGCGCGACCGTCCGGTGGCGCTTGTGCTGGGGGCCGAAGGGCCAGGTCTGCGTGAAAAAACCAAAGAAACCGTCGATGCGCTGGTCCGAATCGACGCAGGCGGCGGGTTCGGTTCGCTAAACGTGTCAAATGCAGCGGCAATCGCGCTATATGCGTCGCGGGATCACAGCTGAGCATAATTGCATGAGTTACCCGACAAAAATCGCGACATGCTGTTTTTGCGGCAGCAAGGCAGCGCTGACATTGGGGGCAGGGCGGCACGAGCTGGCTTGCGCACAATGCGGCGCACCATTGCATGATCTGAAACAAATTCCGCTCCCTCGCGATTCTGAAAAGCCCAATACCGGCGGCAGGCCTGCGGCGGGGCTGCGGAAATTTCCACATGCCCGAGCGGCAGCTGCTATTCGCAAGCCTAAGCATCGAAAAGTGAAGAAAAAGAAAACCTGGATCACAAAGATCGCGAGTGAGGTCGCGGATGTGATCGACGATATATTTGACTAGTTTACGCTGCCAAAAGCGAGATTCGGCGGAAAATGGCTGGCGCATTCATCGTTTCTTCACGGATTTGTCACATGCTCTTTGAATGGAGCAAATCGTTCCTACCTTCTGTATATGACGGCGAGTTTGGAACTCTCGCCGATCACCTAACTGTCCCTCGTTCCATACCTTTGCGCCCTCACGTTTATCGTCGAGGGCGCTTTTTTTCGAACCGTTAGAGGTTTAGTAAGAAGCATGACCTACACCGATACCCAACTGAAAAATATTCTGACGCAGACGAAGCGGATCGCGGTCGTGGGGGCTTCGTTGAACCCGGTTCGGCCAAGCTATTATGTCGCGCGATATTTGAAGACCAAGGGGTACGATATTGTTCCGGTAAATCCGGTGCATGCTGGGAAGACACTATTGGGGGTAACGGTGGTTTCGCAGCTGTCAGACATCGGGGGTGGCGTTGACATGGTCGATATTTTTAGACGGTCAGAGACTGTGCCAGAAATCGTTGACGAGGCATTACAGGTGTTTCCTGATCTGGCGACGATCTGGATGCAAATCGGGGTGCAGCATGCTGAAGCTGCCGCAAATGCGGAAGCAAAGGGCTTGACCGTTATTCAGAACAGATGCCCGAAGATTGAATATCAGCGCCTTTTCGGCGAATTGCGCATGGGAGGTTTTGCAACGGGAATAATCTCTAGCAAGCTTTGACCCCAGTTTGCTACGCATCACGAAATATACTGTGGTAAACGTACCCCGTGTTAGCGGGCGGCTTTTTCAGCGAGGCCGCTTTGCGCCTGTCGGCGGCTCAGTTCATCCAGTACATCTGACAGCGCGACGTCGCGGGACGCGAGCATGACAAGCAGGTGGTACAGCACATCCGCGGCTTCCGATGTCAGACCAGCTTTATCGTCCTTCACGGCCTCGATGATCGCTTCGACCGCTTCTTCACCGAATTTTTCGGCGCATTTCTCGGGACCTTTTGCCAAAAGCTGCGCCGTCCAACTGCTTGATGGATCAGCAGTTTTTCTTGATTGGATTGTTACAAATAGATCGTCGAGCGTCATGAGAGCCTCATTGGGATACCGGCATCAGCCATGTGTTGTTTCGCCTGAGCGACCGTAAATTCGCCGAAGTGAAAGATCGAGGCTGCGAGCACCGCTGAAGCGCCGCCCTCAACGACGCCATCGACAAGATGATCCAGCGCTCCGACACCGCCAGAGGCGATGACAGGCACAGAAACCGCGTCGGAAATCGCGCGCGTTAGCGGAATGTTAAACCCTTGCTTGGTACCGTCACGATCCATGGAGGTAAGTAGAATCTCTCCTGCGCCTTTCTTAGTGACCGTCTTTGCGAATTCGACGGCATCAATGCCCGTAGGTTTGCGGCCACCGTGGGTAAAAATCTCCCACCTTCCGGGGGCGACGGTTTTCGCATCGATGGCACAGACGATGCACTGGCTGCCGAATTGGTCTGCTGCCTGCGCAATAATGTCCGGATTAGCCACCGCGGCAGAGTTGAAGCTGACCTTGTCGGCACCAGCCAAAAGCAGGGCGCGAACATCTGCAACGGTGCGTACACCGCCACCAACAGTAAGCGGGATATAGCAGTGTTCGGCTGTGCGTGTGACCAGGTCGAACATGGTACCACGGTTTTCATGTGTGGCGTGGATATCAAGGAAACAAAGCTCGTCCGCACCTGCAGCGTCATATGCGATCGCTGCGTCAACCGGGTCACCGGCATCGCGCAAGCCAACAAAATTAACGCCTTTGACAACGCGACCATCGGCGACATCGAGGCAAGGAATAATACGGGTCTTAAGCATGTCTTCTTTCTCGCGACGGGGCAGCGGAAAAAACCGTTGGAGGGCTGTCTGCCCTCCAAACCACCCGAGGATTTGAAACCATTTGGAAACTCAGGCGAGGGCCTTCAAAGCTTCGCTTAGGTCGATCGCGCCATCATAAAGCGCCCGGCCGGAAATGGCACCGGATATCACGCCAGTTTCTTTCAACGCCTCAAGGTCAGCAAGGGAGCTGACGCCCCCGGAGGCGATGACAGGAATATTGACGGCACGCGCCAAAGCGGCGGTGGCGTCAATGTTTGGACCGCCCATGGCCCCGTCTCGCATGATATCGGTGTAGATCAGCGCCGCGACACCTGCATCTTCGAAAGATTTAGCGAGATCTGTAACCATCACGTCGGTTTCCTCAGCCCATCCCTTGGTTGCCACGCGACCATTTCTGGCGTCAATGCCGACCGCGACCTTGCCAGGAAAAGCTCGCGCTGCTTCACGCACCAAAGCGGGATTTTCGACCGCGACAGTGCCCAGAATGACGCGTGCGAGACCCTTGTCCAGCCAAGCTTCGATCGTCGCCATATCGCGAATGCCGCCTCCCAACTGGGCGGGGACGTTGCAAGACTTCAAAATCGCTTCCACCGGGGCGGCATTGACCGGCGTCCCTGCGAAGGCACCGTTCAAGTCCACCAAGTGAAGCCAAGTGCAGCCCGCATCCACAAACTCACGGGCCTGCGCCGCGGGGTCATCGTTGAAAACAGTGGATTTTTCCATGTCGCCGTGCACAAGACGAACGGCTTGGCCGTCTTTAAGGTCAATAGCGGGGTAGAGGATCATAGTGTTGCCCTTGGCATTGGGGGAGTTGGTTTCAATTGCCACGGCGGGCGGGTTTTTGCAACGCGGCAGAGGTGTCCCCTACGTCAAGCTTGCCTGAATCGTCGTATTGGCTTCAATCTGAGAGCATATCGGGAGGATATATCATGAAAAGAACGATTATTGCGGCCATCGTTGGCATTGGTTTTGCAGGAACAGCCATGGCTGCTGACCCGGCGGTTGGCGTTTGGAAAACGCAACCGGATGACGGGGCTTATGCGCATGTCAAAATGACCCCCTGTGGTGGGGCGATCTGCGGTACCATTCAGCGGACGTTCAACGCGTCGGGCGAATATAAGTCCGAAAATATCGGAAAGCAGTTGGTCATCGACATGAAACCTGACGGGAGCGGCAAATATGCAGGTAAGGTTTGGCGACCTTCAAACAACAAAATCTACATCGGCAAGATGACCGTCGCCGGTAACAGCCTGAAACTGTCGGGCTGTGTCGCGGGCGGGTTGCTGTGTTCAAAGCAGGACTGGCAGCGGGTCCAGTAACCTTCATTACCATCGCAAATGAGTGGGATTTGCGCGAATCGGGACGCGGGTGTAGAATATGCCCGCGCCTTGGTTTTTTGGTGCGTTGCTAAAAAGCTGTAAGGCATGTGTCGCTTGGGGGAGTGATACGATGTTTTTAACAAAATATATTTTCTATGCTGCTATTTTTGCAGCTTCTTCGACGACTGTATTTGCTGATGTAGTTGAAGGTGTCTGGAAATCTGCGCCGGATGTTAACGGATTGGTTGTTCACGTACGGGCGAAGCCCTGCGGGCCTGCGTTATGCGGCACCGTCGAGCGTGCCAAGGATCGGCGTGGATATGACAAACGCTCTACAGCGGTTGGCAAACGGGTCTTCTGGGATATGAAGCCGCAACCAGACGGGAGCTATGTCGGCACGTTGCTGGAGCCTTCTGCATCGAAGAAACATAAGGCGAAGATGTTGGTCGACGGCAATGCGATGCGGTTACAGACCTGCACAGGAAATGCTTGCGACGAAATGATCTGGACCCGCCTTCGGTAGAAGGCGGTGCCCGGTTCAGGGGTGCCAGTTCAGAAAGTTCGCAATCATACGAAGGCCGGTTGTCTGGCTTTTTTCCGGGTGGAATTGCATGCCGATCATGGTGTCACGGCCGATAACAGCAGTGACGTCACCAGCATAATCGACATGCGCCAACCGCTCGGACTCGTCCTGTACATCCATATGGAAACTATGGACAAAATACGTGTGATCCCCGGTTTCGATTCCGTCGAAAACGGGGTGAGGGTGGTCTATGACAAGGTCGTTCCATCCCATATGCGGTACTTTTAGGGATGGGTCGCGTGGCGTGATCTTGGTCACGTCGCCACTGATCCAGCCTAGGCCTGCTGTGTCTTCATACTCGCGCCCCATGGATGCCATCAACTGCATGCCCACACAGATCCCAAGAAAGGGGCGGCCCTTGTCGACGGCGGATTCAACCATGGCGGCATAGATGCCGCTTTGACCTTTCAGCGCGGCCATGCAGGAGGGGAATGCACCATCGCCGGGCAGGACAAGGCGGTCGGCGCGCGCCACGACATCGGCGTCAGCGGTGACCACCACATCGCCAGCATTACACTCACGCGCCATCCGTTCGAACGCCTTATGCGCCGAATGCAGGTTGCCCGATTCGTAATCGATAATCGCAGTTAACATCGTTACAGCGCACCCTTGGTCGAGGGGATATCAGAAGATTTCCGAGGGTCGGTTTCTACCGCTTCGCGCAGGGCGCGGGCGACAGATTTAAAGACGGCCTCGGCGATGTGGTGGCTGTTCAGGCCATGCAGCATATCAATGTGCAAGGTGATCCCGCCATGCGTGCTGAGCGCCTGGAAAAACTCACGTACCAATTCGCTGTCGAAATTCCCGATTTTTGCAGTCGGCAGGTCCACATTCCAGATCAAGAAAGGCCGCGCCGACAGATCAAGCGCGGTACGCACCAAGGCATCGTCCATTGGGAGCAGGCACGCGCCGTAGCGGCGAATGCCGCGTTTGTCGCCCAATGCGGTGCTTAGCGCTTGGCCCAGCGTGATCCCTACGTCCTCGACGGTGTGGTGATCATCAATGTGAAGATCGCCGTTTGCGCTGATTTTCATATCGATCAGTGAGTGACGCGCCAATTGATCCAGCATGTGATCGAAGAACCCGATGCCCGTGTGGTTGGCGTAGGACCCTGTCCCGTCGAGGTTGATTTCGACGCTGATCTCGGTCTCCGCGGTCGAGCGATTGATGGTGGTCTGGCGCATATGAATATCTCCGTCTTTCGGGCTCTTATAGCAGGGCAGGCCGTCGCGCCAAGACAAAGCGTTTCGATGCCGATCGGTCCCAATCAGCGATTGCGGCTGTTGCCCCCTTATGTCAGCTTGGACGTGTTGTAACCAGCCTAAGGCCTGTCCATGTCTACCTGCGTTTTTATCCAGATCCGGTGCCGGCCCGGCAGTACGTATCGCGTTGCCGAAGAGGTCGCGCTGCGGGAAATACACTCCGAGCTGTATTCAACCTCTGGTGATTACGATCTTTTGATGAAGCTTTATATTCCTTCGGGAAAAGATATTGGCGTTTACATCAACGATAACCTTCTGGACATCGAAGGGATTGAACGTTCGCTTACAACGATGACGTTCAAAGCGTTTTGAGGCTCCTGCTTTCTGCGCTTCTTTGCGGATCTGTTCTTTCTGGGCCAGCGCATGCGCTTACCTATGAAGGGGAAGAGGCCGCGGCGCTGCGCTGCGCCAATATGATCGCCTATACGGCGGTAACACTGGCGCGTGCGGACATGATCGGTGAGGATGAAAAGACCATCATGCTGGGCGTGACGGTCCTGATCCTAGAACGCCATGTGAGCGGTACGCGGGCGCAAAAGAAATCGGCCATGGGCAAAATGCGCGACCGCCGCTCGATCGATCAGACGCTAGAGGATTACCGCAAACATGCGGCGCAGTGTCTGGTGCAATTCCCGATCAACTAGGATCAGGCGGCGGCGCATTTGCTTGCATAGCGCATTTCAGCGCGCGATAGCGCCCGTTCGAAGGTCTTTTTCACCCGTTGGGTCCGGTTCGCATTCGGGGCTATGGGCGTGCCGACTGACAGGCTGATGCTATCTTGCTTCAGATCATCGCTTAGCAAGTTCAGCGCATCCAGCTTGGCCTGTAGGCCCGCCTCCATCCGGTCCCATTCGGGCAGGTTCGGGTCGCGCGTAATACACAGGAAGGCACCGTTGCCTTCGTAGGACATCAGCAGATGGGGGCAGGTGATAAGGTCGGTCAGGGTTTCTGCCACGCTGGTGAGGATATGAAGGAACCCCTGTTGTGACGTTTCTTCGAAAATACGTTCCGCACCATCAATCGACACGCCGAAAACCTGATAGTTGTCCAGTTCGCTCCGATCGAGCTGCGTAATGTAGTTCCCAAGGGAGAATGACAGGATCAGCCTGCCGACATTCGCCAAAAAGACCTTGTCGGCCAGTGTGATATCTTCAGCTACCTGTGTGCCTTCTTTGGACAGGACGCTCGCGTCGATGCGTTTGATGGTCTTGGATGATACCAAAAGACGTTCGGCCACGCGAATGCGGTTGTAGATGTCCTTCAGGTTAAATGGCTTGGCGATGTAGTCGTTCGCACCGGCGGCAAACGCTTTCTCGATAGAGATCGAATCTGTCTTCGCCGTCAGCATCAATATCGGTTTGTCCTCATACCCGGGGACAGTGCGAATTCTTCGGCAAAGCTCGATCCCGTCCATTTCCGGCATATCGACGTCCAGCAGCATGCAATCGAATGGCACCTTCTGAGCTTTGATCATATCGAGAGCAGCCGGACCCGAAGGGGCCGTGTGCAGATCGTTCAGGTCTGCCTGTTCAAACATCGCGGGAAGGAGTTCTAGAATGAATGGATCATCGTCGACTGCTAGAATTTTCAATTTGGTCTCCTTCCAAGATTTGCTTCGGGGTTCCGAGGCAACCTATGTCGAACTCCCTAAACGATAGTGAACAAAACCGGCAACAATATGACTTTTTAAAAAATTCACCCTGTGCGGGAACTATGGGCATTTGTGGCACGAAGGTGAATAGATAAACGTTAACGTCGGAAAACTTCATGGCGCTGATGCCGTAAAATCGGCATAATTTTCGTCTATTCGTCGCGAATACGCCTAGCTCAACGGATCCATGTAATGAAAACCACTGTTCTAACGATTTCCCTCGCCGCTGCCTTTCTTGTTTCAGGATGTGCTGCGCCCACTGCCGATCGCGCTGCGCAATTCGGCGCTTCGTCCGGCACGCTAAGCTTCAAGGAAAACCGTGAGAATGACGCCGGTATGGTGGAGCAAACCGCCGCGCTTGACGCGTTGATGCGCGATATTGTCCGCAACTCCACAATCAAGCATGCCGCGGTTGGTGCCGCGGTGGGCTGCGGTATCTCGGTGCTTGCCGCATCCGATGCCTCGGGCTGCCTGCGAGCCGCTGCGGCCGGTGGCGTTGTTGGTGCGGTAAGCGGGAATCTCGCTGGCAAACGAGAAGTCGCCCAACGGATGGAGCTGGTTTCCGCGAATGACCTCGTGCGCAGTATCCGCAAGTCCAATGACCAGTTGGATGATATCACGACACATCTTCCCCAGATGCTCGCACAGCAGCAAGAAGATGTGGCGACGTTGAATCAGCTCAAGGCTTCAGGGGCGATTTCGCAGGATGCTTATGACGCGCAGCTTGCCGATATACGCACCAGCCGCGCAGAGGTCGCCGAGGCGTTGGTTCTGTCGGCCGACCAGGCGAAGCTGGCGCAGAACAACTTGGCCGAAGCGGCCGATCAGGGTCAAACCGGTTTGGAGTGGCACATTCGCGCCATCGAGCAGATGGAGCGTGAAACACTATCAGCACGGTCGACGATATCTCTTCTTTAAGCGGAAAATAATGGCGTCACCGGCGTTTGCGGTATGGCGGTCGTGTTCATAGTGCCATCATTCGAACAGGTATAAGCCGACGCAGGCGGGTGCTTTCAGCGCCCGCTTTTTTCTTTTGATCACAGCGGTCTTTGACTGACGTTAGGCGTCGGCAGAAACTCGTTCGGTGCCATATTGAAATATGCTCTGTGTTTGGCTCTGACGCACGCGCCTGGGCGTTTGATCCAACTCATCAGCGATGATCCACAAGGACAGGCAGAGCGCGTAGAGCCTCGCGAGTATCCACTTGCCCCAGCTTCGTTGGTACAGGCCTGAGCCACCTCAAGTGCTCTTGCAACGTAAGCATCCGGCGTAGGCC
>NZ_DGMH01000058.1:44859-45127 GCF_002388305.1 Sulfitobacter sp. UBA4523 | reverse complement strand
CTCGACACGTTCACAGAATGCCTCAGTTCGGCTTTTTGTCAACGACAGTCTCTCCCATAACAAACACAGAGTACGCTTTTGCGGCTCTCACCGTCCTTAAGACGAGATCATCGGGTCGCTAACACAGAAGGCCTGAACATTATCTACGAGGTCAGTTACCTGCCTCCACGGCACCTACAGAGAAAGGTCCTTCTGCGATCGATCACCCCTCAAAAAAGGGGCGATAGGGCTCGCCATGTTTGATAATCCCGTGAACAGTACGGGCCAT
>NZ_DGMH01000058.1:44292-44648 GCF_002388305.1 Sulfitobacter sp. UBA4523 | reverse complement strand
CGCCTTTCGGCGCAAATGGGTGTTTTGTCGGTCCTTAGCGATGTAGCGCTCGAACTTATCCCGGAAGCTGTTGGTGCGCTGCAGTATGGCAACCTGACCAGCCATCCATAGGGTGCGGCGCAAGCGGGCATTCCCGTATTTTGACAGCTTGGTTTGGCCCCGGAATGTGCCCGACTGAATGGTTGCCAAGTCCATGCCGCAGAACTTCAAGAACTGCCGATGATGTCCAAAACGGCGCAAGTCGCCAGCTTCTGCGAGGATGGTCAGAGCGTTGATCGGGCCGATCCCAGGTATTGATGTCAGCAACTGATAGTCAGGTAGATCCTTGAGAAGCGCGACGGCGCGATCTTCAATTT
>NZ_DGMH01000058.1:44019-44270 GCF_002388305.1 Sulfitobacter sp. UBA4523 | reverse complement strand
TCAGAATCTGGGGCAACCGGCAATCCCACTGAAGACTTAGCTGTCTTGTAAATATCTGCAAGAAAACGCTCTTTCGCGACCTTGCGCCCAATGACATCCCAAGCATCAGTGGTGAAAGCGGCTTTGCCCATTGCTGTGATCAAATGCGGTGATGGATAACGCTCAAGGAATGCAAAGAACCAATCACTGCGTGAGCTGCGGTAAAACCGACCCGCTTCAGGGAAGTATAGCGGCAGATAATGGGTCAACAC
>NZ_DGMH01000058.1:39078-43961 GCF_002388305.1 Sulfitobacter sp. UBA4523 | reverse complement strand
GACGATATCGTGGGTTTTGGACAGCTCTTGAATGTCATTCGTGCCGCATACCAGAGGGTCGTGGTAATATTGCTCGTTTCCGATCTCCATCATATGCAGGATCACTTGCGCATCCTTTGGGTCATTCTTATCCCAGCTGTCGTTGAGGGCTTCCCGCGTCCGCGCCAAAGCCACTGAGGACACCAGCTTTATCTCAAAGCCAGCAGTTGCCAGATAGCACGCCTAGGCACGGTGATAATTGCCTGTCGCCTCAAAGGCCACACGAACTGGGCGTGCGTATTCCTTAAGTGCGGTGGCGAGGCGGTTGAAGTCGGCGAGTTCGTTCAAAACTGTTAACCGACGTCGCCGTTTCTTATTTGGAATAGCGATCAAAACTTCATGCCGGGCCTTGGCGATGTCTATAGCCACCAAAACAGGGGCATCTTGTGCAACAATAATCTTGGTCATAGTTGGTCTCCTTTGCGGTGTGGTTTGTGCAAAACCACTGTAGGGACCCGAGACCCGGCTATGACCACCTGCTGCGCTATCTGGAGGCTGCGCAGGCGGCCATAGCCTCTCAATCAGCTTCATTCCAAAGGTGTTATGGCACCGAGTTCACCAGTCGGGCGATCTTGAAATGGGCCGACGAGAACAAGGTGCCTTGGTACTACATCGATCCGGGTAAGCCTCAGCAGAACGCTTTCGTTTAAAGCTTCAACGGCAGCCTCAGGGTTGAACTTCTGGATGAGGAAATCTTCGATAGTTTGGAGGACGCACGGCGCAAACTTTCCCTCTGGCGTTACGATTACAACACGGTCAGACCGCACTTGTCCTTGGGCAAACAGACACCGCAGCAAGCGCGCCTAACGCTTGAGCAATTTGAGAGCTCCGCGCCCAGCGCGTTTGCGCCAGACGGAGAAGCCGAATACCCATATCCAACCTGCAGACACTCGTTATGAACGAGGGAACAGCGGGGGGCAGGTCACAACCTACCCCAATCAAATACAATGAGGGGTGCGTAATTCAATGACGGCGTCGTCTGTATAGACAAACGGCAAGTCTACTTTCGCCCCAATACCGAAGAGATTAAGGCCAACAAAGCCATGAACGCGGCATCCTTCATCGAACAGAAGTTGCGCAAGGTAGCCGCCTATTAAGCCGGCGGTGCCGGTGAGGAAGACTGTTCACACGATAAGGTCCAATACGATTGGTATTTATTTCGCGTGCGACACAAATGCTTTCCCTGCCTATAATGCTTAGTTTGTTATGCTGTTCAGATAGGCACCATAGTCATTTTCCCCGAACATGTTTGCCTGTTCGCCAAGCATCGTCGCGCTAATCCAACCTTGAACATAAGCGATTTCGTCAGGACTTCCCGTCTGCAAACCCTGCCGCGTTTCGAGCGTCCGCACAAAATTCCCCGCATCCAATAAGCTTCCATGCGTGCCGGTATCCAGCCAGGCGTAACCACGCCCCATGCGCTGAACATTCAGCAATCCATCACCCAAATATGTCTCGAGTAGAGTCGTGATCTCCAGCTCTCCCCGTGCTGATGGCTTGACCGACTTAGCGCGCTCGCTCGCCGTGTTGTCCAAAAAATACAGCCCCGTTACCGCATAGTTTGATGGTGGCACCTTGGGTTTCTCAATGATCTGTCGCGCCTGGCCGTTCTCGTCAAAATCCACAACACCATAGCGTTCAGGGTCCGAGACGCGGTAACCAAAGACAGTGCCCCCGGCGGTTTGGGCGTCGGCTTGGCCGAGAATCTCGGGCAGGCCATGGCCAAAGAAAATATTATCACCAAGCACCATCGCGGAAGGTGCTCCGTCTAGGAACTCTTCCGCCAAGATGTAAGCCTGAGCCAGTCCATCGGGGCTGGGCTGCGTGACATAGCTCAGCGCAATGCCCCATTGTCTGCCGTCTCCCAAAGCCCGCTTGAACTGCTCGGCGTCTTGAGGCGTGGTGATGATCAAAATTTCACGGATACCGCCCAGCATCAGCACGCTTAACGGATAATAGATCATTGGCTTGTCATAAATCGGCAGCAGCTGTTTCGACACGGCAATCGTGATCGGATAAAGCCGCGTGCCGGAGCCGCCAGCGAGGATTATACCTTTGCGTTTGGGCGTCTGGGTCATGGTAATTCAGTCCTTGGGAAAATCAAGTTGGGTCAAAATATGGGTGAGGCTCTGGCGCCAATCGGGGCGGGAAATGCCAAAGGCGGCCTCGGTCGCTGTGCAATCCAGCCGGGAGTTCAGCGGGCGTTTGGCGGGGGTAGGGTAGTCAGCCGACGGGATATCGGTGACAGCGCAGGGGGTGTTGGCGGCGTCGAAAATTACGCGGGCGAAATCCGCCCAATTCGTGTCGGGCGCGCCCGAGAAATGGTAAATGCCGGATTTTTCGGGCTCTGAAACGAGGGTTTTGGCGATTGTTATACAGGCCCGTGCGATCTCCGCAGCGCCGGTAGGGCCGCCGATCTGGTCGGCGACGATGGTTAATGCCTCGCGTTCGACTCCGAGGCGCAGCATGGTTTTAGCGAAGTTATTGCCATGGGCCGACACGACCCAAGAGGTGCGCAACACGGCGTAGCGCCCGCCCGTCTTTACAATTACGACCTCTCCGTCACGCTTGGTGCGGCCGTAAACACCTTGCGGATCGGTCGGGTCGACAGTTGTCCAAGGCATGTCACCAGCGCCTGAAAACACATAATCGGTCGAGATAGAGACGAAAGGAATGTCGCGTGCGGCGCAGGTTTGGGCCATGGCGGCGGGGGCATCGGCGTTGACGATCTGTGCCGTTTCTGCATCGCTTTCGGCCTTATCCACGGCGGTGTAAGCGGCGGCGTTGATCACGGCGTCAGGCGCGTGGCCGTTGATCGCAGCAGCGCAGGCGGCGGGGTCGGTTAAGTCCGCATCGGCGCGGGCGAGGGCGATGATCTGGATGTCATCGCCGTCTAGCGCGCGCAGTTCCGTGGCGACCTGACCGCTGTGCCCGAAGACGAGGATCTTCATGCCTTGCCCAATCGCTCGCCTACGCCTTGGCGGTTTTGCAGCGCGCGCCACCAACCCTCATTCTCAAGGTACCAATCCACAGTGCGCGCCAATCCTTCTTCCACCGTGACCGAGGGCCGCCAGCCAAGCTCTGTCCGGATACGTGTCGGATCAATGGCATAGCGTTGATCATGGCCGGGGCGGTCGGCGACGAAGGTGATCAGATCGGCATGGGGTGCGCATTCGGGGTGGCGCTCATCCAGCAGGGCGCAGATCATTTTGACCAGCTCAAGATTGCTGACCTCGTTCTCGCCCCCGATGTTATAGCTGCGGCCCAATTCCCCCTTGGTCAGCACGGTCAGCAGCGCATCGGCGTGATCTTCGACAAACAGCCAGTCACGTACGTTCGCGCCATCGCCGTAGACCGGAATGCGCTCTCTGGCGAGCGCTTTGAGGATGACTACGGGCACCAGTTTTTCAGGGAAGTGGTATGGTCCGTAATTATTGCTGCAATTTGTAAGCACTATTGGCAGACCATAGGTCTCGCCCCACGCGCGCACCAAGTGGTCGCTCGCCGCTTTTGAAGCAGAGTAGGGGCTGCGCGGATCATAAGGCGTATCTTCGGTGAACTGCCCCATGGGCCCGAGGGAGCCGTAAACCTCATCAGTGGAGATATGGTGAAAGCGGAAACCATCGGGCTTGCCCGCCTCTTGCAAATAGGCACGCGCGGCTTCAAGCAACGTATAGGTGCCGGTGACATTGGTTTGAATAAACGCCCCCGGCCCGTCAATGGAGCGATCGACATGGCTCTCAGCCGCGAGATGCATCACCGCGTCGGGCTGATGTGTTGCAAAGATCCTATCCAACGTCCCCCGATCACAAATATCCGCCTGCTCAAACGCATATAGAGGGCTGTCCTCCACGCTCGCCACATTCTCAAGACACGCCGCATAGGTCAGCGCATCTAGGTTCACCACACTATGCCCTTGGGCAATCGCCAGCCGCACCACCGCCGAGCCAATAAACCCCGCGCCGCCTGTCACCAATAGCTTCATCTATACACTCTCAAACGTGAACGGACTGTTAAGATCAGCCAAAAAGGGCGCATTTGCGTCCTTGTCCGACAAAACCGGCGTCATATCCCCCAGACCCCAGTCGATTCCGACCTCGGGATCGTTCCAAGCGACGGCACCTTCGGTCTCCTGCGCGTAATAATCCGTACATTTGTAGATAATTTCAGTTTCTGGCGCGCGTGTCACAAACCCATGCGCGAATCCCACGGGCACCAGCAACTGTTTACCATTCTCGAAGCTCAACTCGACCCCAAACCATTGCCCATAGGTCGGCGACCCCTTACGAATATCGACTGCCACGTCAAAGAGAGCGCCTCGTCCGCAGCGGACAAGCTTGCCCTGAGCACGGGGGGGGGCCTGGAACTGCGGCCCGTGAATGGCACCATGCACCATCGATATAGTATGATTGTCCTGGACGAATGACGTAGTGATTCCATGACTGGCGAGCGCCTGTATACTGTAGCTTTCGGAGAAAAAACCGCGATGATCGGCGAGGCGGGAGGGTGTTATAACTGCGACGCCAGTGAGCGGGGTTTGTTGGACATCTATTGGCAAAATATGCAACCTATAATTAGGATTATGTGAAGTAATGGTCCAGATAGTTCTTGAGGCACACTCGGCCGTACTCTGCATTCATGTGTGAAAAATCACCTCGGCTTGCGGGCGTCTTGAGCGAAGCGATTCCGCCTCCGACGGACAGGTATTTCGATTTTGTGGCCCCGGAACGACTGCTTAAGCTCTTGGGTATAAGAACAAATTTCAGGCCATGTTTGCTGAAATAGTCCACAACGATTTCTTCATAGCATCCGAGAATAGCTGACCTTGCCGAGCCTATATCTGC